>NZ_JBEPIJ010000013.1:0-94438 GCF_040327995.1 Sinimarinibacterium thermocellulolyticum
CTTGGTAGCATTCCGTCACGGCGGATTCGCTCCAGAGAATTGGCTTCGACAACCGAATTCTACTGGGCAACAGCGAATCCGCCGTGCCTTCTCAGCAGCCTACTCGTGACGGATCCGGGCTAGAGTGCGCGGCCGATGGACGCTTCGATGAATGCCGAAGATCTCACGCGCGTGCAGC
Source organism: Sinimarinibacterium thermocellulolyticum (assembly GCF_040327995.1). Classification (NCBI taxonomy): domain Bacteria; kingdom Pseudomonadati; phylum Pseudomonadota; class Gammaproteobacteria; order Nevskiales; family Nevskiaceae; genus Sinimarinibacterium; species Sinimarinibacterium thermocellulolyticum. The sequence goes on from NZ_JBEPIJ010000013.1 coordinate 179, forward strand.
GTCTGATTGCGGCTGGACGGCTGTTCCATCGGCGTGGCTGGGTGCCGGCGACCGGCGGCAATTTCTCGGCACGCCGCGACGCCGGCACGATGCTCATCACCGCGTCCGGCTGCCATAAGGGCGAGCTGGAGCCGGAGCACTTTCTGGTCGCCGATCTCGACGGCAAGCCGCTGCAGGTCGGGCGCAAGGCGTCCTACGAGACCCTGCTGCACTGCCAGTTGTATCGCTTCGATGTGGCGATCGGTGCCGTGCTGCACACGCATTCGATCGCCAACACCGTGCTGTCGCGCCGCTACGAGGGTATTTGCCTGGCCGGCTACGAGCTGCTCAAGCTGCTGCCGGGCATCTCGACCCACGATGCTGCGGTCATCGTTCCGGTGTTCGAGAATGACCAGGACATCGCCCGGCTCGCCGCGAGAGTCGATGCACATCTGCGCGAACGGCCGCAGACGCCGGCCTATCTGATCGCCGGCCACGGCCTGTACGCTTGGGGCGCGGACGTCGATCAGGCGCGCTGGCGCGTCGAGGCACTGGAGTTCATGTTCGAATGCGAGCTGCGGTCGCAAGCCTTGAAGGAGTAGCACGATGACCACGTTGACGGTGTATTCGGATCAAGATGCCAGCACGCCGCTGGCGACGTACACGGACTACGCCGATATCCGTGCGCAGCTCGCCGGCATCGGCGTCGAGTTCGAGCGCTGGCAAGCCAGCCAGCCGCTGTCGCCGACGGCGACGCCGGACGAGGTGATGACGGCGTACCGGGATTCGATCGATGCGCTCAAGCGCAAGTACGGCTTTGTGTCGGTGGATGTCGTCTCCATGCACCCCGAGCATCCGGACGCGGCGGCGGCGCGCGGCAAATTCCTCGCCGAGCACACCCACGCCGATTTCGAGACGCGCTTCTTCGTCGACGGCGCCGGCGCCTTCTACATCCGCAAGAACGGCAAGGTGTACCTGACGGTCTGCACCAAGGGCGATCTGATCAACCTGCCGGCCGACACCACGCACTGGTTCGACATGGGACCAAAGCCGAATTTCAAGGCGATCCGCTTCTTTCGAATCCAAGACGGCTGGGTCGGCCACTTCACTGGTGACAAGATCGCCGACCGGTTTCCGAAATATGGTGAGCCGGGATAAGACGAAGTGCCATGAATGGCACTTCGTCCCGGCGAACGCCCGGCCACGGATGGCCGGGCAGCGGTGGACTATGAGAACTGAAGTCTCGCCATGGATGGCTTGGGGCAACGACCAATGATCAAAGCCATCGTCACCGACATCGAAGGAACCACGTCGTCGATCGACTTCGTCCACCAGACCTTGTTCCCGTACGCGAAGGCGCGCATGCGTGCTTTTCTGCGCGCGCACGCCGGTGACGATCGCGTGCAGCGTCTGCTGGCGGATGTCGAGCAGATCGAGAACCGCGACCTGTCGCTGGACGAGGCCGCAGACGTGCTCGAACGCTGGATCGCCGAGGATCGCAAGCTCACGCCGCTCAAGGCGTTGCAGGGCATGATCTGGAAGACCGGCTACGAGGCCGGCGAGCTCAAGGGCCACGTCTATGCGGACACACCCGATGCGCTGCGCCGCTGGCAGGCCGCAGGCAAGCGACTCTATGTCTACTCCTCCGGCTCGGTCGAGGCGCAGAAGCTGATCTTCGGCCATACCGACTACGGCGATCTCACGCCGCTGTTCTCGGGCTACTTCGACACCCGAATTGGCGGCAAGCGTGAGGCGGCGTCGTACCGACGCATCCTCGACGAGATCGCGCTGCCCGGCCCGCAGGTGCTGTTCCTCTCAGATGTAGGCGAGGAGCTCGATGCCGCGCGCGCAGCGGGTCTTGCGACCTGCCAGATCGTGCGCGACGACAAGACCGTGCCGGCGCCTGCGCACCCGCGGGCGACGAGCCTGGCCGAGGTCGTCGCCTGAGGAAATCGGCGTTCAGCGGAGGCCTTGCGGCTCAGGCGGCCGCGAGTAGGCGCTCGCGCCAGCCGGCGCGGCGATCGCCGATGACGACGAAGCCGGGATTGAGCAGGGAATCTTTCTCGTTGTAGCGCAGCGGCGCGAGGTCCGGCAGGCGCAGCACTTCGCCGCCGGCGCACTCGACGACACAATGCCCGGCCGCGGTGTCCCATTCCGAGGTCGGGCCGGTGCGCGGATACAGGTCGGCGCTGCCCTCGGCCACCAGGCAGAACTTCAGCGAGCTGCCGGTGCTGACGGCGTCGTGCTCGGGCAGCTTCGCCAGCAGGGTGTCGAGCGCCGCGTCCTTGTGCGAGCGGCTGACGACGAACACCGGCGGATTCGCAGCGGCGCGCGCCTTGATCGGCGCGCGCACCTTGCCCTCGATGCGCAGCGCACCCAGCCCGCGCGCGCCGGCGTAGCCGACGCCCTTGGCCGGCGCCCAGACCACGCCGAGTAGCGGCGCGTGGTTCTCGATCAGCGCGATGTTCACGGTGAACTCACCGTTGCGCTTGATGAATTCCTTGGTGCCGTCGAGCGGGTCGACCAGCCAGTACTGCGGCCAGGTGCGACGCGTCGCATAGGGCGTGTCCGCGCCTTCTTCCGACAACACCGGGATCCCGGGGGTGAGCCGCGCGAGCCCGGCGACGATGGTCTGGTGCGCAGCCAGATCCGCCTGCGTCAGCGGCGAGTCGTCGTCCTTGTGGTGGACGGCGATGTCGCGGGCGTAGATGTCGAGGATGCGCTCGCCCGCGGTGCGGGACAGCTCGATGACGGCGTCGAGCAGCGACGCGCTGATGGCAAGGCTCACGGGATCGGGTTCGGCAGGTGAAGCTCGTATCATACGGGGCTTATGTCGGCGATCGTGAATGCGACGGTGGATTGGGGCGCCGTGGAATGGGTGCTGCTCGACATGGACGGCACCGTTCTCGATCTGTCCTTCGACAATTATTTCTGGCGCGAGCTGGTGCCACTGCGCTACGCCGAGAAGAACGGGCTGACGCTCGATCAGGCGCGCTCGGTGCTGGCACCGAAGTTCGAGGCGGTGCAGCACACCCTGCCGTGGTACTGCACGGATTACTGGAGTGAGGTGACCGGCCTGGACATGGCCGGCATCAAGCGTGAGATCCGTGCGCGCATCGCGCCGATCGACGGTGCCGAGGATTTCCTCAAGGCCGTATTGGCCGCCGGCAAGCGGCTGTGGCTGGTGACCAATGCCCACCCCGATAGCTGGCGCCTGAAGCTCGAATACACCGGATTCGACCGCTACTTCGAGCAGGTGATCTGCTCGCACGATTACGGTTTTCCAAAGGAAGACCTGCGGTTCTGGGAGGCGGCGCAGGCGGCGCACCCGTTCGATCCGGCACGCACGCTGTTCGCTGACGACAGCATGCCGGTGCTGTTGGCGGCGCGGGCTTTCGGCATCGCCTGGGTCATCGGCATGCGCAAGCCGGACAGTCAGATGCCGGAGCGGCCGCTCGAGGCCTTCGCCTCGGTGCGGACGTTGGCGGAACTGACACCGTCGCTGCGCGCCGCGACGCGTTAGCGGCGCCTGCGCGAGCGGCCTGCGCCGCCACCACCGCGACGTGCGCCGCCGTGGCCGCTGCGGTGCCGCCGCGGCTCGCGTGCCGGCGCGACGTAATCGGCGGCGATCAGATCATGACCGCCCTCGAGCGGAGGGATGCGCATGCCGATGTACTTCTCGATGTCCGGCAGCGAATAGACCCAGGTCTCGCAGCACAGCGAGATCGCATCGCCGTTCGCGCCGGCGCGCGCGGTGCGGCCGATGCGGTGGACGTAGTCCTGCGGGTCCTGCGGCAGGTCGTAGTTGATGACCAGGTCGACGCCGGGGATGTGCAGGCCGCGCGCGGCGACATCGGTGGCCACCAGCACCGGCAGCTTGCCGGTCTTGAACTCTTCGAGCAGGCGCAGGCGCGTGCCCTGGGCGACGTCGCCGGACAGCACGGCCGCGGTGAAGCCGTTGGCGCACAGGCCGCGCTCCACCTCCTCGGCCTCGCGCTTGGTGTTGACGAAGACCAGACTGCGTTGCGAGCGGTGCTGTCGCAGCACGCCGACCAGCAGGGGCATCTTCTCGTCGTTGGCGACGTGGATCATGGCTTGGCGCACGCGGTCGGCGGTGACCTGCTCGGGCTCGATCTCGATCTTCTGCGGATCGTTCATGTGCTCGTAGGCGAGTTCGAGCACGCGATGCGACAGCGTCGCCGAGAACAGGTAGTTCTTGCGCTGGGCCGGCGGCGGCATCTTGCGGATGAGATAACGGATGTCGGCGATGAAACCGAGGTCGAACATGCGGTCGGCTTCGTCGAGCACCAGCACTTCGATGTGCTTGAGCGTGTAGGTGTGCTGCTTGTAATAGTCGATCAGCCGGCCCGGCGTGCCGATGAGGATGTCGACGCCGGCGGCGATGCTGGCGCGCTGCGATTCATAGCCGGCGCCGCCGTAGCAGACGGTCATGCGCAGGCCGGTGTCGGCGCCGATGGCCATCGCGTCCTTGTGGATCTGCACGGCGAGCTCGCGCGTCGGCGCCAGGATCAGCGCGCGCGGCTGTCCCGGGTCGTCCTCCGGCTTGCGCGGCACGGTGAGCAGGCGCTGCATCGTCGCCAGCAGGAACGCGGCCGACTTTCCGGTGCCGGTCTGCGCCTGCCCGGCGAGATCGTGCCCGCAGAGCGCGCGCGGCAGCGCGGCCGCCTGGATCGGCGTGCAGTGGGTGAAGCCGAGACGGTTCAGACCCGCGAGCAGGGTCGGGTGCAGGTCGAGATCGGCGAAGCGGATGTCGGTGAGATGACTGGGCTGCATTTCGCAAAACGCTGCGGGGGACGGGCACACTCTTGCAAGGAGCGGGCGGATCGGCTCAAATAGGACCTCTACCGGCTGCGCGGCGACTTTCCAGCACCGCCGCCCAGAATCACGACTGATTCGGCCGACCGATTCGGCCCCGCTGTAGCTCCCCGACCGAAAAATCATAACGTCCTGACGTTGGTTTTGCGCGGCCTGAGGTTCGATTCATCGGTCCTCAAGGTCGACGGGCGGGTCGATCACCGCTGCCCCAGGTCACTTTTAGAGGTACTTCCATGAGCGAACACGTCACCGCGGTCACCGATGCCAGCTTCGAGCGCGAGGTCAAGCAGGCGAGTCATTCGCAGCCGGTGCTGGTGGACTTCTGGGCCGAGTGGTGCGGGCCGTGCCGCATGATCGCGCCGATCCTCGACCAGGTCGCGGCCGAGCAGGCCGGCAGGCTCAAGGTGGTCAAGCTCAATGTCGACGAGAACCCGCAGACGCCGGCGGCGCTCGGCATCCGCGGCATCCCGACGCTGATTCTGTTCAAGAACGGCGCGCCGGTCGCCACCCAGGTCGGCGCGCTCGCCAAAGCCCAACTCGCCGCATTCGTGACGCCACACCTCAATGTCGTCTGAGCAGCCCCCCAAGCCGCAGTCTCCGAGAAACAAGTCCATGAAACACCGTCGGCGCTTTCATTCCGGCAAGAACCGCGGCGGCAACAATGGCAACGCCATGCCGCAAGGCGGATTCCCGGACGATCTCGCCCTCGAGGAGGAGATGGCCGAGGCCGAGGCCGAGGCAGTGGACACGCCGCTGATTCAGGAAACCGTCGTCGACGAGAACGGGGAGACGATCGTCATCACCCGCCCGCAACCGCCGGCGGAGCCACCCCGGATCATTCGCGTGCCGGATCTCAAGCGCAAGACGGCCGCCGAGCTGCTGCGCATGGCCGAGGAGCAGGGCCTGGAAAACATCGCCCGGGCCAAGAAGCACGATCTGATCGTCTCGCTGCTGCGTGCCGCGGCCAAGCGCGGCGATCACATCTACACCGAGGGTGTGCTCGAGATCATGTCCGACGGCTACGGCTTTTTGCGTAGCCCCGACAGCTCGTACCTCGCCGGGCCGGATGACGTCTACATCTCGCCGAGCCAGATCCGCCGCTTCGCGCTGCGCACCGGCGACACGGTCGCCGGCCGTGTGCGCTCACCCAAGGACAACGAACGCTATTTCGCGCTGCTCAAGGTCGACACGATCAACTACGAGCCGCCGGAAGTCTCCAAGCGCAAGGTCAGCTTCGAGAACCTGACGCCGCTGTTCGCCGACGAGCAACTGAAAATGGAGCGCGGCAATGGCACGACGGAGGACATCACAGCGCGCATCATCGACCTGGTCGCGCCGTTCGGCAAAGGTCAGCGCGGACTGATCGTCTCGCCGCCCAAGGCCGGCAAGACCATCATGATGCAGAACATCGCGCAGTCGATCGCGAACAATTACCCGGATGTCTACCTGATCGTGCTGCTGATCGACGAGCGTCCGGAAGAAGTCACTGACATGCAGCGCACCGTGCGTGGCGAGGTCGTGGCCTCGACCTTCGACGAGCCCGCGGCGCGCCATGTGCAAGTCGCCGAAATGGTGATCGAGAAGGCCAAGCGTCTGGTCGAGCACAAACGCGACGTGGTCATCATGCTCGACTCGATCACGCGCCTGGCCCGTGCCTACAACACGGTGGCGCCGTCGTCGGGCAAGGTGCTGACCGGCGGCGTCGACGCCAACGCGCTGCAGAAGCCCAAGCGCTTCTTCGGTGCCGCGCGCAACATCGAGGAAGGCGGCTCGCTGACCATCATCGCCACGGCGCTGATCGACACCGGTTCGAAGATGGACGAGGTCATCTACGAGGAGTTCAAGGGCACCGGCAACATGGAGTTGCATCTCGAACGCCGTATCGCCGAGAAGCGCGTGTTCCCGGCGATCAACATCAACCGTTCGGGCACCCGCAAGGAAGAGCTGATGATGGACCCGGCCGACCTCAACAAGGTCTGGATCCTGCGCAAGCTGTTGCACGACATGGACGAGGTCGCGGCCATCGAGCTGCTGATCGACCGTATGAAGCAGACCAAGACCAACGCCGCGTTCTTCGAATCGATGAAGCGGAATTGAGTACCCGGGCGGCGCGCGGGCCCTGCGCCACAGGCGTGGCGATCCTCGCGTCGGGAAGACACCTGGTCCCGCAAGCGAAAAAGCCCGGCGATGCCCGGGCTTTTTCGCTTGGACGTGCCGGCCGGCTCAGCCCAAGGTCAACACGCTGTTCAGCAGCAGCCGTACCAGCATGGTCTGGCGCGTGACCCCGGTCTTACAGAAGATCGAGCGCAAATGCGTGCGCGCGGTGTTACGGCGCACGTTCATCTTTTCCGCGGCCTCGTCCAGCGTATAGCCCTCGGCGAGCAGCAGTGCGAGCTGCGCCTCCATACGGGTCAGACCGAACAGGCGCCGCACCAGCTCCTGCGACGGCTGCGCGGCGTTGGACTCCGGATCGCGCAGGAACACGACCACTGCGGGCCGCTGTTTGCTCTCGGACCAGGGGCCCAGCGGGACGGCACGCACCAGCACGCCGAGCTTGGCGCGGCCCGAGGGACGTGTGATCGACATGGCTTCCACCACGCTCGCCGCCTCGGTTTCGCCGCCGTCCTGCGGTGGCGAGGCGTTCGCATCGGCCAGGGCGCTGCGGATCATGCGTTGCAGCTCGCGGCTCTCCTGGCTGGAATCGACGCACAGCGTGTTGCCGGACAGCCAGATGCCGTCCTTTTCGGCAAGGATGCGGCGCGCCTCCTGGTTGGTTTCGATCAGCGAGCCGTCCTGCGCGAAGCTGAGCATGCCGAGCAGCATGCGGTTGACGGTACCCGCGAACAGGCTGCGCTCGCATTCGAGAAAGTCCAGGCGCGCGTGTAGCTGGATCGAGCGCTTCAGATGCGGCAGCAGGAAGCGGCACAGGGCCTTGTCCTCGTCGGAGAACGGACGGGCATCGTGCGCGCGGGTGACGCGCAGCCGGCATTCGATGCCATCCTTGGTGTAGATGTCGGCACCGAGCAGATGGCGGATGCCGAGCGGTTTCAAGTACTCCAGATAGACCGCGCTCTGCAACCATTGACGGCCGATCAGCTCCTCGGCGGTCACGACCTCGCCCTCGGGCAGGCGCACGAAGGGGTCGAGCGAGAAGAAATGGGTTTCGTAGGACTCGATGCCCTGGCGCGTGACCGGGCCGGTGTTGATCATCACGCCGGTGCTGTCCGGCGACGGCGGGCGCAGCATCAGCGTGACGTGTGCGGCGCCCAACTGCTCGCGCAGCAACTGCAGTGCGGATTGCCACGGCGGCGTCTCGGTGGGGCCCTCGTAGATCGCGCCGAGCAGGCGGTCGATCTGCTGTAACTCGAAGGTCGGCGTGGTGGCGGACGTGGCTCCGTTCATCGCGGTTCTCCCGCCCGCACGACGGGCCTGCAGATGCGTGATCGCGGACGTGCTGGCCTGTACAGCCATTGCATTCTCCTCTCGCGCCCCGTGTCGGCCGGGGCGCTGCCGATTCGTGTCGGGGCACCGAGCCCGGATGCGCGGGCCGCGGCGCTATGAATAGGCCGCGGCGCGCGCGGCGTCAAGCGCGATCATGGCCGCTTTTGCAGTGTGCCGTTCTCATCTGAACGGATGAGTTTGTGCCGGCGCGGCCTCGCGATCATGCGGGCCACGACTCCATCCGCACACGGGACTGCCGAGATGACCGACGAAGCCACCATGAAGGCGGCGATGCAGGCGTACATCGATGCCTTCAACCGCAGCGACGCCGCCGCCATCGCCGATCTGTATGCGGACGATGCAACCGTCGAGGATCCGGTCGGCAGCCCGCCCAAGACCGGCAAGAGGGCGATCGCCGAGTTCTACCAGATGGCGGTGGCCACCGGCGCGCGTCTGGAACTGGCGGCGCCGATCCGCGCCTCGCACGGCAAGGCCGCGGCCATGGCCTTCGACGTGCGTCTGAACATGCCGCAAGGGCGGGCGCACATCCGGGTGATCGACGTGATGACGTTCGACGAGGCCGGCAAGTTCACGTCGATGAAGGCCTACTGGGGCAAGTCGGACATGGTGCTGGAGCAGTGAACGCCGCCGCGCTGCAGCGCCTGGCGGACCGCATCGAGCTGGAAGATCTGGTCATCCGTTACGCCAATGCGATCGACCGGCGCGATTTCGACGCCCTCGATGCGGTGTTCCTGCCGGATGCGCACATCGATTACCGGGCCATGGGCGGCATCCAGGGCGATTACCCGACGGTGAAGGCCTGGTTGCCGCAGGCGCTCGGATCGTTTCCGGCCTACATGCACCTGATCGGCAACGTCGAGTTCCAGATCGACGGAGACACGGCGCACGGTCGCGTCGCCTGCTTCAATCCGATGCAGGTGCCCGATCCCAACGGGGGCGAGGGCGAGACCATGTTCCTCGGCCTGTGGTATCTCGATGAGTACCGGCGCACCGTTGACGGCTGGCGCATCGCGCGCCGTGCGGAACAGAGGTGTTATCTGCACAACATGCCGGCGTGGATGAAGCGGGCGCTGAAGCTGGTGTAGGTAAGGTCAGTCCCGTCGGCGCGGCGGCGAGCCTCACTCAGCGATAGCGATACACCAACTCCAGCCCGATGTAGCGCGGTTCGCCCCAGACCACGGCGCGGTCCGCGTGTGGCAGGTTGTCGATCGCGATCACCGGGTAGACCTCGTCGGCGAGGTTGCGCGCGTGCACCGCGAGGTCTAGCGTGCCGTGGCGGCCCAGCGGCAAACCCGCGGCGGTGAGTCGGGCGTTCCACAGGCCGTAGGCGGGAATCGAGGTCAGGCCGCGGCGGTCTTCGGTGATGACCTGGCCCTGGCGCACGTCGGTGTAGTTGTACGAGACGAAGGCACGCAGCTCGCCCAAGGACGCGCGCCACAGAGTCCAGTCGGCCGCCAGCACGCCGCTGTGGCGCGGGGCCGAGGTGAACGGGTATAGATCGGCGACGTTGTTGCCGGCCGGATCGAGGACTTCCTGGACCTCGGCATCGAGGTAGGCGTAGTCGGCGATGAGCGTCAGCTCCGGCGTGATCAGCGCGGTGAGATCGACTTCGGCGCCGCGCATCCGCGCGCGGCCGGCGTTGATCGTTTTGGTGTCGGAGATGGTGCCCGGAATCAGGAAGTTGATCTGCATGTTCTCGTAGTCGGCGCGAAAGGCGGCGAAGTTCGCGCGCAGGCGCCGGCCGAGCCACTCGCTTTTTAGGCCGAGTTCGACGCTGTGCACGAACTCCGGATCGAAGCCGTCGGTGAAGCCGACGCCGTAGGCCGGATCGGCGGTCGCGCCGGAGACATTGGGGTCGCGCACGTTGAAGCCGCCGCTCTTGTACGACTCGACGGACTTTGCGTAGACGTTCAGCGTGTCGCTGAGGTCGAAGGCGGCGACGAAGGAGAAGGCGTCGTCGTCGAACGCGCGCGCGGCCGGCACGTGGTCGAACCTCTCGGCCGAGGACAGCGGCACGCCGATGCCGACGCCGCTCGTCTGCACTTCGAGATAGGTGTCGCTGATGCGGAACTTCTCCGCGCGGCGCTCGTCCCGCGAATGCCGGTAACCGGCGGTCAGGTGCAGGCGTTCGTCGAACACCGGCGGTGTCCACGTGGCTTGGCCGAAGGCGGCGACGGCCTCGTTGTCGATGGTCCAGTCGAGATTGACGAAATTGACCAGCTTGATCACCTCGACCTGGTTGAAGTCGATGCCGGGCAGGCCCAAGAGCGGGTCGAGCTCGGGCAGCGAGGTCGATAGTTCGTCGAGCTGATCGAGCGGCACGATCGAGCTGAAGTTGTGGTTGAGGCGATTGCGATCCTCGCGCCCCTCTTCGGCGAAGTGAAAGACGCCGACGACGTACTGCAGCGCATCGTCGAGCAGCCGCCCGGAGAGCTGCAGCTCATGCGACCACTGCTCCTGCGTCACCGTCGGAATCACCAGGGGCGTCGGGCCGCCGTTGGCGGTCAGCGCCGCGGGGCCGTCGTAGGCGTGGCTGTCGACGCGGTAGGTGGTCGAGCCGGCACCACCGCCCAGATCGGCGTACTGGCGGTCGCGCAGCTCGCGGTAGGCGCCGATGTACTTGAGCTCGTGCGCGCCCAGCGCGGCGGTCAAGGTCAGGGCGTGGCCGTCGATGCGCGTGCCGGATGCTTCCATCGGCATCCCGGTCGCCAGCCGCTCCAGGCGACGATCGGAATAGACGCTCTGCGAGACCGCATACGGCTTGAACAGCTCGGCGGCGCCCTTGTTCGTGTTTGGCAGCAGCACCGGTTGGAACGCGGCGTTGACGTAGCGCGTGTCGCTGTGATCGAAGGCATAGTCCGCGGTCAGCTCGCTCGTCGGCATCCAGCGCGCGGCCAGCCGTCCGGCGAATTCCTCGCGGTCGCCGAAGTCCGCGCCCGGACCGGCGTTGTCGACGAAGCCGTCGCCGGTGCTGCCGAGTACGGCGACGCCCAGGGCGAACGTGTCGGTGACCGGCAGGTTGATGCTGCTGCGCGCCGACAGGCGATTGCGCTCGCCACCGCTGACGGTGTGCGACATCGCAAAGCCATCCACCTGCGGTTTGCGCGTGATCAGATTGACCGCGCCGCCGGTGGTGTTGCGACCGTAGAGCGTGCCCTGCGGGCCGCGCAGTACCTCGATGCGTTCGAGATCGGCGACATCGAGGGCCAGGCCGACCGAGCGCGCGACGTAGACGCCGTCGATGTAGACGCCGACCGCAGGATCCTGGGTGAGCTGCGCATCGTTGATGCCGACGCCGCGGATGAAAAGGCGCAACGTTGCGTTGTGCGTCGGGAACGGCTCCAGCGTCAGGCCCGGCACCTGGCCGCCGAGATCCTGCACGCCCTTGATGCCGCGCTGCTCGATCGCCTCGGCGTCGAAGGCCTCGATCGAGATCGGCGTGTCCTGCAGGCTGGCGACGCGGCGCTCGGCGGTCACGATGATCTCCTCGAGCATCGCCGCCCGCGGCGCCGGCGGCAGGGGAGCGGCCACGACGGCGGATTCGCCCCGAGCCGGTGCGACGCCGATCACCGCATCCAGTTCATCCTGCGCCAGCGCGCCGTTCGGCAAAGCCAGCCACAGTGCGGCAATCCACCGTGCCGGTCCGTGCATGGCGCCCCCCTTGGTTCGCTCGACGAGGCCACGACCGGACATGGCGCACGCGCCTCGCGCAAACGGATGTGCGCGGCGGATTCGGCCGATCAGGCCGCCCGGCTCGCCGGTGCCGGTTCCACGCCGCGCGCGTGGTAGATGCCTTCGACGCCCTTGAGCAGTTCTTCGCGCTGCGCGCGCGGGTTGTAGAACTGCTTGTACCAGGCGCGCTGCTTGAGAAACGGCCCGTCGCCCTGCACGTACAGGCCGCGGATGTTCGGGCGCTTGTGCTTCCACACCTCGAAGTCCTGGGCGAAGGCGGCGAGCGCCATCTCCTGGTACTGGCGGGCGATCGCGACATCCTCTTGGGTGTAGCGGGCGGCGCCGCTCGGGGATTTGACCATCAGGCCGTGCCAGACATAGGCGCTGCCATCGTCGACCGGCGTGTGCGCGATGAAGATGTACGACTCGTGGGTGCCGACCATCTTGGTGATGAGGATGCTCGGGCCGTGGTAGGTCGCGGTCGTTTCCAGCAGCGGGCCGTCGGCGGTGGTCAGCGTGCGGTGGCCGCCGCCCATGCGCTGTATCGCGACGTGCCCCCTGAACTCGTTCTCGAAGTACTGGGTCAACGAGCCGTGGATCGGGCCGAAGTGGGCGACGTCGGTGATGTTGTCGACGATCTCCTGCGTGTGGCAGTTGACGATGCCCAGGTCGTCGAAGGCGATCGGCACCCAGGCCGGATCCGAGCATTCGGGGATGACGGGGATCTCGTAGTCCGGCTCGCCGCCTTCCGGGTCGTGCCAGACGAACACCGCGCCCATGCGCTCCTCGACTTTCCACGAGCGCACCCTGGCCTGCGGCGGGATCGGCCCCGGCGAATACGGGATCTGGTTGCACTTGCCATCGGGCCCGAAACGCCAGGCGTGGTAGGGGCAGCGGATCGAATCGCCTTCGACGGCGCCGTCCATCGCCACGTACGAGGTGCTGTTGCGTGCAAGGTGCGTGCCCATGTGCGGGCAATAGGCGTCGAGCAGGACCACCCTGCCGCTGTGCTTGCCGCGGTAGAGCGCGAAGTCCTGCCCGAAGAAGCGTACGCCTTGCGGCTTGTCGGTGACCTTGGCGCTTTCCGCGATCATGAACCAGCCGCGCGGAAACGTGAATTCGCCAAGGCCGTAATCCTTCGTCGTTGCCATCTCGCACTCCCGGTCCGCACGGTTTGCTGCGCGGACCTGTTCCAAGCCGGGCCGGGCGCGCAGCGCCCGACGTTCGCCAGCAGTTTGGGAAGCTGCGGGTGTTGCAGCATCACCCGTTTGAGTGAACGCATCCGCCTCGCTTGATCATGCACGCCCCGCAAAGGCCGCAGAGCCTGACGGGGCTACCCATTTCGGACGATGCTGCGAGCCGGCGATTCTGTGAAAAAGCCAGCGTGTCCATCGCCCCTGCGGACGTCAGCGGATCGTGCTGCGCTCGCATGGGCACGCAAGGAGAACGACATGCCCGCCACCGCGAAGAAGACGGCCCAGCTGGTCACGCCCGAACTCTTGGTCCAGCGCGCACGCGACTTGATTCCGAAGTTGCGCGAGCGCGCCGAGCGAGCCAACGCCGAGCGCGTGCTGCCGCGCGAGACCATCGCCGATATGCAGGAGGCGGGATTGTTCGACGTGCTCAAGCCCAAGCAGTACGGCGGCTACGAGATGGACCCGCAGGTGTTCTATGACATCCAGATGATCCTGGCCGAGGGCTGCATGTCCACCGCCTGGGTGTATGGGGTCATCGGTGTGCACAACTGGCAAATCGCCCTGTTCGACCCGCGCGCGGCGCAAGACGTCTGGGGCGGCGGCGATACCTCGGTGCTGATCGCCTCGACCTACATGCCCAAGGGGCAGGTCAGGAAGGTCGACGGCGGCTTTAGGTTCTCTGGACGCTGGGGCTTTTCGTCCGGCATCGACCACTGTGACTGGGTGTTCCTCGGCGGCCTGATCTTCAATGAGGGCCAGCCACCGGAATACCGCACCTTCCTGCTACCCAAGTCCGATTACGAGGTGGTCGACACCTGGCACACGATGGGGTTGAAAGCCACCGGATCGAAGGACGTCGTGGTCAAGGACGCCTTCGTGCCGGAATATCGCACACACAAGGCCAGCGACGGCTTTCTGGGGACCAACCCCGGGCGCGACACCTTCACCGCGCCGCTGTACAAGCTGCCCTTCGGACAGATCTTCGTGCGCGCGGTGTCGACGGCGGCGATCGGCGGCCTGCAGGGCGCGCTGAACTGCTTCACCGAATTCGGCGGCAGTTGGACCGGCAACATGGGGGCCAAGACCGCCGAGCAGGTGCCGGCGCAGATGGCCGTGGCCGACGCCGCGGTCGCGATCGACGAGATGAAAATCACCCTCAAGCGCAATTTCGATGCGCTGATGGAGGCTGCGCGCGGCGGTGCCGAGGTGGATCTGCACACCCGACTCAAGTTCCGTTACCAGGCGGCTCTGGTCGTCGAGCGCTGTTGCCAGCACGCTTACCGGCTGCACTCGGCTTGCGGCGGGCGCGGCGTCTTCCTCGACTTTCCGCTGGTGCGCTACTTCTTGGACATTCTGACCGCGCGCGCCCACTACGCCAACAACCCGGACATCTTCGGCCGCAACTTCGGCGGCGTGATGCTCGGCCGCGAGAACACGGACTTTTTCGTTTGAGACGTTCCGTCCGGGACTTGCATAACCAGCGGAGGCGGTGGCGCATGAGTCAGACGAACTGGGATCAGGAGTACGACGTGATCGTCGTGGGCTCCGGCGGTGGCGGCATGACCGCGGCCCTGGTGGCACACGGGCACGGCCTTACCGCCGCGGTGATCGAAAAGTCCGACAAGTACGGCGGCACCAGCGCGGTGTCCGGCGGCGGCATCTGGATTCCGTGCAACGACGACATCGCGCGCACCGGCGGCACGGACTCGTACGAGGAAGCGCTGACCTATCTCAAGCATTTGATCGGCGATGCGGTGCCGCTAGCGCGCATCGAGGCCTATCTCAAGCATGCGCCGGAGATGGTGCGCTATCTGGCACAGCGCTTCGATGTCCGCTACAGCAATGTCCCGAAGTATCCGGACTACTACCCGCAGGTTCCCGGCGGCAAGCAGGGCTGGCGCTCGATGCAGCCGGCGGCGTTCGATGCCAAGCGGCTCGGCGCCGAGTTCGACCATCAACGCGAGTCGTTCAAGGGCACGCTGCTGATGGGGCGCATCGCCATGGACCAGATCGAGGCGCACACGCTGTTTTCCCGGGGCCCCGGCTGGATCGCGCTGACGCTCAAACTGCTGCTCAAGTACTGGCTCGACATCGGCTGGCGCTTGCGCACGCATCGCGACCGCCGCCAAGTGCTCGGCCAGGGCATGGTCGCGGCGCTGCGCTACGCGATGCTGCAGAACGGTATTCCGCTGCAGCTCAACACCGCACTCGAATCGCTGATCGAGCAGGACGGCCGCGTGATCGGCGTCGTCGTGCGCCAGCAGGGACGCACGCTGCGTTACCGCGCACGCCGTGGCGTCGTGCTCGCCTGTGGCGGCTTCGAGTCGAACCAGCAGATGCGCGAGCAGTATCTCGCCAGGCCAACCAAGGCCGATTGGACTGCGGCGCCGCCGATCAATCACGGTGACGGCATTCGCGCCGGCCAGGCCCTGGGTGCGCGGCTCCGGCACATGGATCTGGTCTGGGGTTCGCCCACGGTGCGCAAACCCGGCGCCGCGCAGCAGATCACACTGTTCGTCGAGCGCGGCATGCCGGGCTGTGTGGCCGTCAACAAAAAGGGTCTGCGTTTCGTCAACGAGGCGGCGGCGTATCCGGACTTCCGCAATGCGATGTACGCGGACGACGCCAAGGGCAACGGCTGCATTCCGGCGTGGCTGATCTTCGACGCGGCCTTCCGCTACAAATATCCGATGGGCATCTTTCTACCGGGCCAGATCGAGCCGGACAGCAAGCTACCCAAGGACTGGCTCGACAACGTGTACTACCGCGCCGACTCGCTGGAGACCCTGTCGCAGAAGATCGGCGTGGACACGCAGAACCTGCTGCGCACCGTCGCGAAGATGAACGAGTACGCGAAGACCGGCATCGATGTCGAGTTCCACAAGGGCGAGACCGCGATCGATCGCTACTACAGCGACCCCAGCGTCAAGCCGAACAGCTGTTTGGGCCCCATCGTCAAGCCGCCGTTCTATGCGGTGCCGATGTGGCCCGGCGAGATCGGCACCAAGGGCGGGCTCGACGTCGACGAGCGCGCGCGCGTGCTGCGCGAAGACGGTAGCGTAATTCCGGGTCTGTATGCGATCGGCAACACTTCGGCGGCGGTCATGGGGCCGACCTATGCCGGCGCCGGCTCGACGCTCGGCCCGGCAATGACCTTCGGCTACATCGCGGCGCGTGACCTGGCGCAGGCGGTGGAGGCGGGCACCTCGGCGCCGCGCAGAGCGGCCTGATCCGAACGGTGTACGCGCCCGGGCGCCCTTTGCTGCGCTCGGGCTTGTATCCGTCGGCGGTTTGAGGACACACTAGGCGAGCGTCCGGTGGAGGAGCCGCGACGCACACCCACGGCTCGAACCGGGGGCACATCGATGGATGCGTTGACTTACCCGGCCGGCAGCGCCGGCCCGTCATCACGCACACCCGCGGCGCGCGCCGCGGATGACAGACCTCCTCGTGCCGCCGTCCCCCCTCTCTTCGCAACCGCGCCGACGATCGTCGCGCCTCCCCACGCGCCGGTGCGCGCGTGCTGCGGCGAGCCAGCGACCACAGCGCAAGGGGGGTGTTGAATGGCCATCGCCATCGTCCTGGTCCTGCTGCTGCTCGGCTCGATCCTGTTTCACTTCCTGAGTCCGTGGCAGCTTACGCCGCTGGCGTCGAACTGGGGTTCGATCGACGACACCATCGACATCACCCTGTGGGTCACCGGCTTCGTTTTCGTCGCGGTGAACCTGTTCATGGCTTGGGCGATCGTGCGCTACCGCTATCGTTCCGACCGGCGCGCCGAGTACGAGCCCGAGAACAAGACGCTCGAATGGTGGCTGATGGGCGTCACCACCGTGGGGATCGCGGCGCTGTTGGCACCGGGGCTGTTCGTCTGGGGCCGCTACGTGACCGTGCCCGATGAGGCCCACGAGGTCGAGATCGTCGGCCAGCAGTGGCACTGGGGATTCCGTTTTCCGGGCAAGGACGGCGCGTTCGGGCGCGTCGATACGCGGCTATTGAGCGGCGAGAATCCCTTTGGCATGGACGCCGCGGACCCGGCGGGCCTGGACGACGTCTTGATCCACGGCTCGCGCGTGTTGCTGCCGGTGGACCGGCCAGTCAAGGCGCTGCTGCGCTCGCGCGACGTGCTGCACAACTTCCAGGTCGTGCAGTTCCGCGCCAAGATGGATCTGGTGCCGGGGCAGTTGTCCTATCTGTGGCTGACGCCGACGCGCACCGGCGAGTTCGAGATCCTGTGCGCGGAGCTGTGCGGCATCGGCCACTTCGCGATGCGCGGCATGGTCGAGGTGGTCGAACCCGCGGCCTTCGAGCAATGGCTGGCGGCACAGCCCACGTACGCGTCGATCCTCGCCCGCCCCGAACCCGATGCCGCCAAGGGCAGGACGCTGTACGCGCCCTGTGCCGCCTGCCACGGCACCGAAGGCCAAGGTAATGCGCAGATGAACGCACCGCGGCTCGCCGGCCAGGACGCCTGGTATCTGATCCGCCAGCTCGCATACTTCAAATCCGGCGTGCGCGGCGCGCATGCCGACGACACCCACGGTCAGCAGATGCGCGCCTTCGCGTCGATGCTCGTGGATCGCGCGGCAATGGCGGATCTCGCCGCCTACATCGAGACCTTCCCGGTGCCACCGCCAGTGATCAGCGTCGACGGCAATCCGCAGCGTGGCGCGCGCGTGTGGCGCAACTGCGCCGCCTGCCACGGCAACGAAGGGCAGGGCATCCAGGCGACACAGGCACCGCGGCTCGCGGGCATCGACGACTGGTATCTGCAGCGCCAGCTCGACAACTTCCGCCGCGGCATCCGCGGCCGCCATCCGGACGATGCCTACGGCTGGCAGATGACGGAGATGGCCAAGCTGGTGCGTGGCGAAGACGCGACCCGTGATCTGATCGCGCACATCAACATGCTGGCGCTCGCGGCATCGCGCCCGGCGGATGGCGCGACCGAGCTCGCACACAGGAGCGACTGATGGCCCACAGTATCTATGACGCCGTTTCCACGGCGCCGCCGGCCGAAGGCCCGGAGATGGAGCTGCCGCCGCATGCGCACAGCTTCATCGGCAAATACGTGTTCTGTCAGGACGCGAAAGTCATCGCGATCCAGTACGCGATCACCGCGACCGCGATCGGCCTGGTCGCGCTGGCGCTGTCGATCGTGATGCGCCTGCAGCTCGGCTTTCCCGAGACCTTCTCGCTGATCGACCCGAGCAATTATCTGCAGGCGGTGTCGATGCACGGGATGATCATGGTCGTCTACCTGCTCACCGCGTTGTTCCTCGGCGGCTTCGGCAATTACCTGATCCCGCTGATGATCGGCGCGCGCGACATGGTGTTCCCGTGGCTCAACATGATGAGCTTCTGGGTCTATTTGCTCGCGGTGCTGGTGCTGGCCGCGAGCTTCTTCGTGCCCGGCGGGCCCACCGGCGGTGGCTGGACGCTGTACCCGCCGCAGGTGGTGAGTCCGGGTACGCCCGGCGTCGGCGGCGGCATCATCCTGATGCTGGTGTCGCTGGGCCTGTTCATCATCGGCTTCACGATGGGTGGGCTCAACTACGTCGTCACCGTGCTGCAGGCGCGCACGCGCGGCATGACCTTGATGCGCATGCCGCTGACGGTCTGGGGCATCTTCATGGCGACGGTGCTCGCGCTGCTGGCCTTTCCGGCGCTGTTCGTCGCCGCGCTGATGCTGCTGCTCGACCACACGCTCGGCACCAGCTTCTTTTTGCCGTCGATGCTCAATCTCGGCGAGCAGTCCCGGCATTCGGGCGGCAGTCCGCTGCTGTTCCAGCACCTGTTCTGGTTCTTCGGCCACCCGGAGGTCTACATCGTCGCGCTGCCGGCCTTCGGCATCGTCTCCGACCTGATCGCGACGCACGCGCGCCGCAACATCTTCGGCTACCGCATGATGGTGTGGGCGATCATCGCCATCGGCGCGCTCTCTTTCGTGGTCTGGGCGCACCACATGTACGTCAGCGGCATGAATCCGTACTTCGGTTTCTTGTTTGCGACGACGACGCTGATCATCGCCGTGCCGACCGCGATCAAGGTCTACAACTGGGTGCTGACGCTCTGGCGCGGCAACGTGCGCCTGAGCGTGCCGATGTTGTTCGCGATCGGCTTCATCTTCACCTTCGTCAACGGTGGTCTGTCGGGTCTGTTCCTCGGCAACGTCACCGTGGACGTGCCCTTGTCCGACACTTACTTCGTCGTCGGCCACTTCCACATGGTGATGGCGGTGGCACCGATCCTGGTGATCTTTGGCGCGATCTATCACTGGTACCCGAAGATCACCGGCAAGATGTTCAACGAGACCGCCGGCAAGATCCATTTCTGGATCACCTTCCTCGGCACCTACGCGATCTACTACCCGATGCACTACCTCGGCTTCGAAGGCGTACCGAGGCGCTACTACGCCTACGGCGAGACCGCGTTCATCTCCGACTCGGTGCAGGCGCTCAACGCCTTCATCACCCTTGCCGCCATCGTCGTCGCGCTGGCGCAGATCCTGTTCATCTTCAACCTGGTGTGGAGCTGGCTCCACGGCGAAAAGGCCGATCCCAATCCGTGGAAGGCGACGACGCTGGAGTGGCAGACGCCGCACAATCCGCCGCGGCACGGCAATTTCGGGCCCGAGCTGCCGGTGGTCTACCGCTGGCCGTATGACTACAGCGTGCCCGGCGCGAAGGACGACTTCATCCCGCAGAACGTGCCGCCCGAAAAGGTCGAGATGTTGCCCGGCCATGCACCGGTGGCGAAGAAGGCATGACGATCACACTCGCCTTTCTCGCGCTGCTGATGGCGATGTTCGCCGCCTATCTGGTGCGCCAGTCCGTCGGCGTGCAGCCCTGGGTGGCCGACGCGCTGGGCGCGACGCGCCCGCCGGGGCCGATCCTGAGCGCGCCGTCGCTCGGCCTTTTGGTGTTTCTCGCCGTCGTCACCTCGATCTTCGGCCTGACCGTCAGCGCCTATGTCATGCGCATGGCGGCGGCGCCGCAGTGGGACTTCCTGCCGCAGCCGCCGCTGCTGTGGATCAACAATGCGCTGCTGGTGTTCGCCAGCCTGGCTCTGCAGACGGCCTGGTCCGCCGCACGTCGCGCACAGCCGCAGCGCTTCGCCCGCGGCATGGGATTCGGTGGCGCGTGCACGGTGGCCTTCGTCGCCGGCCAAGCGCTGCTGTGGCGCGAGCTGTCCGGCGCCGGCTATACGATGACGCGCTACGTCGGCAGCGCCTTCTTCGTGCTGATGGCCATGCTGCACGCCCTGCACATGCTCGGCGGACTGTATGCGCTGCTGCGCGTGGTGCTGCGCCTGCAGCGCGGCGCGACGCTGTGGCAACTGCGCGAGGCGGTGGGCCTGTGCGCGCTGTACTGGCATTTCCTGCTGCTGGTCTGGGCCGTGCTGTTCACGGTGCTGTTCGTCGGCGCCGAGCCGCTGTACGCCTGGTGCCGGAGCTGACCATGGCCACGGGAGAAACGAGATGAGCGAGGCCTCGGCCGCACTGCAACCCGGCATCAAGGGCTTGGTCGCCGACGTCGCGTCCGACCAGAGCGCCTTCAAGAAGGTGCCTTGGGGCAAGGCGATGATGTGGATCTTCCTGCTCTCCGACACCTTCGTGTTCGCGTGCTTTTTGATCAGCTACATGACCGCGCGGGCCTCGACCACGGTCGAGTGGCCGGACGCCAGCATCGTCTTCGGTCTGCGCGTCGGCGGCGTGGACGTGCCGTTGCTGCTGATCGCGATCATGACCTTCGTGCTGATCAGCTCCAGCGGAACGATGGCACTCGCGGTGAAGTACGGTTACGAGAAGAACCGCAGGATGACCGCGATTCTTTTGGTCCTGACCGCACTGCTCGGCGCGACCTTCGTCGGCATGCAGGCCTTCGAGTGGACCAAGCTGATCGGCGAGGGCGTGCGCCCCTGGGGCAATCCCTGGGGCGCGCCGCAGTTCGGTGCCGCCTTCTTCATGATCACCGGCTTTCACGGTACCCACGTCACGATCGGCGTGATCTTCCTGATCGTCATGGCGGTCAAGGTCATCCGCGGCGCGCTCGACGATCAGCGCCCAGGCTTTCTGACCGGGCGCAAGGGACGCTACGAGATGGTCGAGACGCTCGGCCTTTACTGGCACTTCGTCGATCTGGTCTGGGTCTTCATCTTCGCGTTCTTTTATCTGTGGTGAGAGACCGTCATGGCGCACGATCAAGCCCAGCAGCAGCATCCGCTCAGCGTCTACCTGTGGATCTGGGGGCTGCTGTTCGTCCTCAGCGTGCTGTCGTATCTGGTCGACTACGTCGGCTTCGAGGGGCTGCTGCGCTGGTCGCTGATCTGCCTGTTCATGCTGCTCAAGGCCGGGCTGATCATCGCCGTGTTCATGCACATGATGTGGGAGCGCATGGCGATTGCCTGCGCGATCCTGATTCCGCCCGGGGTGCTCGTCGTGTTGATGGGCCTGATGGCGATCGAGGCCAACTACACGCTGATCTCGCGGCTGCGCTTTCTGCTGAACTGACGCACAGACCCACGAAGCCGCGCGCCCTGGCGGCGCGCGGCTCGGTTGCCGCCCATGCTCACGGGAACGTCTTGGTGAAGAACCGCGTCAAGCGGTGCTGGCCGAACACGATCCAGTGCGGCGCACCGGCGGCAGTGCCCGCGGCCTTGAGCCGCGGATGCTTCTTCACGATCGCTTCCAGGATCTTCGCCTGCTGCGGTTCGAGATCGACGAAGAACACGTGCTTGCCCTCGTCGAGCGCCTTCTTGAAGTGCTTGAAATGCACGTTGGGCGTCTGGATGCCGATCAGTCCGCCCTCCCAGGTGCAGAAGCCGAGCAGGACGACGGCGAGAAAGATGAACGGCACCCAGCCGGCGGCGGTCTCGGTCCAGCCCGCGCCCCAAGCCACGCCGAGCACCAGGATCGCCGCGCAGGCGCCGAGCGCGAGCCCGATCAGGCCGGAGTGGATCACGTCCTTCTTCATGAAGGACACCACCTGATGCAGATGATGATGTTGGTCTGCCGCGCGATCGTCGTTGGTCAGCAGATGGATCTGCGGCGTGACGACGCCGGCGGCTTCGAGCTCTTCTTCGAGCCGTTCCAGATCGTCCAGATCGTCACTCAGGAAAAAGTAGCGGGTCATTTTCATCGCAGTCTCCTCGTAGAGTCGCCGTGCCGTCACGGCGGCCGAGGGCCTGCAAGAGCGGGCTACTCGTCGCAGGCCTGCAACCACCGCGCAGCGCCGGACTGTTCGCTTCACCGCATGAACCGTATGACCAGAGCATAGCGCAGACGGCGACGCCGTCCATGCGCCGGATGCGGCGAGCCGACGGGCGGTCGTGGCTCGCGCGGACCGCCGCACCCAGGCGGCGGATCGCCGATCATGCGCGCTCGCGAGTTCCGATGCCGGTGATGCCATGTGCAGATACCGGCTCGCACGACGCCGCCCGCGGCACCGCGCCGACGCGACACCAGCGTTTTTCGACGCGGCGCCCCAGCAGCCAGAACGGCAGCACGATCAGCAGCGCGGCGGCGCTGCCGCCGCCGGACCTTCGCTCGTTCACCGCCGGTAGCTCCAGGCTGTGCACGGCAAGGACTGGCCGTCGAACACCTGGTCGCCCAGATTGCCCACCAGCATCGGCGTGACGTTGGCGGCGAGCGCCGGGTGCTTCTGCAGCATCCACCAGCCGCCGCGCTGGAGCTTGTCCGGTGGCCACAGATCGCCCGCAGGGAGTCCCCATGATCCGTAGGCCTCGGGCTGCAACATCAATTCCGCGCCGAGCTGATCCAGCCGGTCGTTGACATCGATCATCCACGCATCCTTGCTGATCACCGTAGCGATGCGCGCGAACGGTAGATCGAACGCCGGCAAATCGACGGTCTGGATGCCGCGTAGGCCCAGGCCGAGCCCTCGTTCGCGCTCCAGCGGCACGAGATAAGCCTTGTCCTGCACCGTGATCAGCTCGCCGTTCGGACCGAACACGAAGTTGCGGTTGCGCACGTTGGGCTCGGTCGCGACGAAGGCGTGACCATCGAAGTGCAGCGGATCGGCGAAGGGCGCTGCCTGCGGACCGTCGATGCGCTCGAATGGTGCGAGGTTGGACGACACAAAAAGGTAAACGCCGTACTCGGCGGAGAGCTCGGCGAAGACGCCGATCAGCCGTGCCAGCGTGTCGGTCAGTGCCAGATTCAGCAGCTGGCCAGGGGCATCCACACCAGGAAAGCGCGCGGCATACAGCGCGATCTGCGGCGCATACGGGCCGGTCAGACTGGCCAGCGCCGGCACCGCACCCGCCTCGTCGAGCAGTGCGCGGCCAAGGGCGCCCCGCTCGCCGACGAAGTAGGCCATCAGGGTCTGATTTTCCGGGTAGCTGACGAAGTTGGGCACGTCATCACGCAGCTTCGGCGCGATGTCACGCGCAAACTGCGCGCGCACCGCGGCGCGAAAGCTCGCGATGCTGTGCACCTGATCCAACTGGTGGAAATGCGTGACCGCGAAGGCGCGAAACTCTCGCGCCTG
Source organism: Sinimarinibacterium thermocellulolyticum (assembly GCF_040327995.1). NCBI lineage: Bacteria > Pseudomonadati > Pseudomonadota > Gammaproteobacteria > Nevskiales > Nevskiaceae > Sinimarinibacterium > Sinimarinibacterium thermocellulolyticum. The sequence goes on from NZ_JBEPIJ010000013.1 coordinate 23,835, forward strand.
CAGCCCGGCAATGGGCAGCGCCGAGAAGCACCACAAGGCCGATCAAACTTCGGTATGAGCGCATCGCGACGGTCCTCGCCCGCTATCCGCGGCCAGCATATCGCCGGAGCGAGCTGCTGCGGTCCGCCGCAGCGGGGAAACGGCCTCGTCGATCTCGCAGCGGCGGCCGATTCTAGTTGTTGCACACCGGTGGCGACCAGAGCACCGTTCGTGCGTGAGACCACGCCAGGGGATGCACGCGGGAGGCCCCTGATCGCAGTGGACAAGAGCTCGCCGCGCCGTCCCGTCACCTGCGACCGTACCGGGGCCGCCGTGAAACGACGCCCGTCGTCGCGTCGCGGGGATGGTGATCGGCGCGCAGCCGTGCCGGTGCGTGTGCCGGATCAGCCCGGTTCGCGGTCGGTGGCGTCGGATTCGGCGTCGCGTGGCTGGCCGCGCAGGGTCTTGCGCCCGGTGATCATCGCCGACACCAGGTTGCCGCCTTCGCGGATCTCGGTGACGACGACCGCGATCATGTGCAGCAGGCTCATCGCCAGCAGCAGATAGAAACCCCAGACGTGCAGATTCACGACGGGTTCGCGCAGCTCGCGCATGCGTGCGTAGGCCTCGGCGTCATAGAGCGCCGTTGCATAAGGCACCAGCGTGGAAGGATCGACGCCGGGGGCGGCGATGCTCTGCGCGATCCACGCGCCGAGCGGGGGGTAGAATAGATCGGTGCCGGCGAGCACGAGGCCGGTGACGGCCTGCATGGTGAGCAGGATCAGCAGCACCCCGATCGCGAGGCGTCCGGCCGGGTTGTGGCCGAGCCAGGGCTCCGACCTCCCGGCCGCGAACGCGGCGAGATAGTCGCGAAGCGCGGACAGGTAGCCGGCACCGCCCGGCAGGATCTGGCGCCAGCGCGCATAGTGTCCGCCAACAAAGGCCCAGACGATGCGCATCATAAGGTTCAGCGCAAAGACGTAGCCGATCCACACGTGCAGGGTCTTGAGCGCGACCTTGCCGTCGTTGGACACATCCAGTGCTCCGGCATTGAGGATGACCAGGCCGATCGCCATCAGCGCGAGCACGCAGGCGGCATTCAGCCAATGAAACAAGCGCGTGGGAACGTCCCACACGAGCTTCTGCTGACAATGATCCGGCGTGTTCATGTCGGCATCCCGTTGTTCTTAACGTACACGTACCTTGGATGGAGAGCTGATGTGAATCAAGCGGACGGTGCGATCGGCAGTCGGATCCTGACCTCTGCGCCATCCCTGCAATTACTCGCGGTCGCTTCCCCGCCATGCAGGCGCGCGATGGCACGCACCAGCGTCAGGCCCATGCCGTGGCCGGGGGAGCGGCGCGCGGTGTCCCCGCGGAACAGGCGCTCGAAGGCGCGTTCGGGATGCTCGAAGCCTGCGCCCTGGTTGCGCACGCGCAGCTCGGCACTGCCGGCCGCGCAGTGCAGTTGCACGCTCACGCACTGCTCGGCGGCGCCGTATTTCAACGCGTTGTCGATCAAGTTGATCACCGCCTGGAACAGCAGGTGGCGATCGCCCAGCAGCGGACACGGCGCACTCAAGAGGGTCTCGATGCGCATGCCGCGTGCCGCGGCATCGGCGTCGTACAGCGAGACCGCGTCCTCGACGATCGCGGCGAGATCGACCTGGCAAAAGGCGCTGCGGGCGGCGCCGGCTTCGACGGTCGCCAGTTGGAGCAGTGACTGGAAGGTGCCGAGCACCTGGTCGACCTCGGCGATCGCCTCTTGCAGCCAGTCGGCATCGGCGCCGCGTCGCTCGGCTTCGAGCAGGGCCTGTTCGAGCCGGGTGCGATGGCGGGCGAGCGGCGAGCGCAGATCGTGGGCGATCGCTTCGGTGCTGTTGCGCAGACTCTCGAACAGCTGGCTGATACGGTCGAGCATGCGGTTGAGCGTGCGCGCGAGCGCATCGAACTCGTCGCCGCTGCCGCGCTCCGGAATGCGGCGCGACAGATCGCCGTCGATGATCTGCTCGGCGACGCTGCGCACGGTGGCGATCGGCGCCAGTGCGGCGCGGTAGATGAGCATCCCGAGCACGAGCGCGAGGATCAGCGACGCCGCCACGGTGAGCGCGGCCGCGCGGTGGATGGTGTGCATCACGCTGCGCACTTCGATGCTGTCGAAGGCCACTAGCACGCGACTGCCGTCCGGCAGGCGCGCCGCCGCTATCCACCACTGCGTCGGCGGCTGGCGCTGCGCATTCGGCAAGCGCAGCAGGCGGCCGTCGGTGGAAAGTCCGGCCGGCCAGTCCGGCCAGTGGCCCGCGAGGTGGCGGCCGGTGGTGTCCTCCAGCCGATAGCTGCGGCCGTGATGGGGGCTCTCGAAGACTTCTCTGTGCTCGATGAAGCCGATCACGCCATCCAGGCCGTCGATCAGGTAGTCCGCGACCAGCACCTCGATTTCGGCGGCCACGCTCTCGGCCAGATGCTCGCGCATCGCGCGCTCGGCCATCCACACCATGACGACGACGACGGCCAAGAGCGCCAGACCCACGATCGCCGCATTGAGCAGCGTCAGCCGCAGTGCGAGCCCCCGGCCGGCGCGCGGTGTCATGCCGGACCGAGGCGATAGCCGGCGCCGCGCACCGTGTGGATCAGCCGCGTGCTGCCTTCGGGTTCGAGCTTGGCGCGCAGGCGCGAGATGTGCACGTCGATGATGTTGGTCTGCGGATCGAAGTGGTAGTCCCAGACGCCTTCGAGCAGCATCGTGCGCGTGACCACCTGGCCCGCGTGCAGCATCAGGTATTCGAGCAGCCGATATTCCTGCGGCTTGAGGTCGATGAGCCGCTCGCCGCGGTACGCCGTGCGCGCGAGCCGATCCAGGCGCAGGTCGCCGACGGTGAGCGTGGTCTGGGTCTGGCCCTGCTCACGCACGCGTCGCAGCAGGGCGTCGATGCGCGCCATCAGCTCGACCAGCGCGTAAGGCTTGACCAGGTAATCGTCGCTGCCGGCCTTGAGGCCGCGCACGCGGTCGTCGACCTGGCCGAGCGCCGACAGGATGATCACGGGTGTCGATTTGCCGGCGGCGCGCAGCGCGCTGACGATGGCCAGGCCGTCCATGCCCGGCAGCATGCGGTCGACGATGCACAGCGCATAAGGTTCCGACAGTGCGAGGTACAGGCCCTCACGGCCATCGGCCGCATGGTCGACGGCGTGGCCGGCCTCGCGCAGCGCCTTGAGCGCAAAGCGGGCTTGCTCGGCATCGTCTTCGATCAGCAGCAGGCGCATCGACGCGTCCACAGCGCCGCGCAGCACCGCGACGCTTTCAGGGCAGGACATGGTAGTCGGCACCCTGTGATTCGAGGAAGCGGCAGGCGTCGGCGCCGTGCAGCAGGGCCAGCGAGCTGAGTGCGCCTGCGGCCGAGCAGGTCGGCGCGGCGACGGTGATCGCCCGCGGCGCATCGGCGACCGGGTAACCGCTGCGCGCGTCGAGCAGGTGGCCGTAGCGCCGGCCGGCGTGCGTGAGATAACGGTAGGCCGAACCGCTGGTGGCTACCGCGCCCTGTCGGAGTTGGATGCGCACGTCGCTGTCGAGGATGCCGACCTGCCACGGCCGGCCATCGCGACGCGCTCCGCTGGCGGCGAGATCGCCACCGTAGTTCACCAGCACCGGCACTGCCGCTGCGGCCGCAAGCAGGGCCAGCGAGCGATCGACCGCGTATTCCTTGCCGATGCCGCCGAAATCGATCTCCATCTGCGGTTCCATCTGTAGGCGTCGGCCGTCCCAGCGCACGCGCTGCCAGCCGACGCGCGCGAGCACGGCGGCGACGGCGTCCGCGTCCACCCAGCGCTCGGTCCCGTCGAAGCGCCACAGGCGGCGCAACACCCCCGAGGTCAGGTCGAAGCGCGCTTCGCTGAGCCGGTACAGGTGTGCGCCGTAGTCGATCAGGCGCGCGGTTTCCTCGTCGACCTCGATCGCGGCGCCGTCCGCGGTGTTGATCGCATGCACGAGGTTGTCAGACCGGTAGCGGCTCCACTTGGTCTCGATGCGTCGCGCCTCGGCTTGGGCGATGGCACCGAGCCGTGCGGCGAGTGCGGCGTCGTCGCAGTCGATCAGGACCTCGCAGGGCGAAGCCATCGCCTGGAAGCGGAACGCGTAGCCACCCTCGTCGAGGCGCGAGAGCATCTCATCGGCCGAAGCGAAAACCCGTCGTGAACAGGACCGCCGTCAGCTCGGGTTCGAGGTCGAACTTCGCAAGGCCATCCGCCGCCTCGGCCGGCACCCCGGCACTACGGCCGAGCTGGGTATAGCCCTCCAGGCGCACCCACCAGGGCAGGCCGCCGCGCGTGGTGTGGCCGTACTTCAGGCCGACGGTGATCGCATCGAAGGCGCCGAGCCGTGGGTCGGCGCTGGCCTCGCCGATCTGGTTCTCCTCGCCGTCGAACAATGCGGCGCGGTAGAAATCGGCCTCGCTCTGGCGGTAGTAGCGCAGATGCGGTTCGAGGTGATCACGCGCGCCGAAGTTCCAGCGGTAGGTCGTGTCCACGGTCTGCGAGAACACGCCCCAGTCGTCGCTCATCAGGCGCAGCGAGATCGTCCATGCGTCGCGGTCGTAGACGAAGCGCTTGTACTCGCCGTACAGCGCCTGCTTGAGGCGTGTGTCCGGGCGTCCCTCGTAGACATAGCGCAGCGGCTCGCCGTCGGCGCCGACCACGGAGAGGAGCTTGTACGGATCGCTCAGGTAGCCGTCGGACTTGCTCAGCGAGGCGGTCAGGGTCACCAGACTCACCGGCGAGAGCACCTGCGTGAAGCTCGCCAGCACGTCGATCACGGTCTTGGACACGCTGGCCTCGCGGCTTGCGCGCGGTTCACCCTCGGCCGGCATCCGTGACAAGGGCTGCGGCGCACCACCGACCGGCTCGATGCGGTCCTGCTCGACGTTCACCCCGAAGCTGACCGTGGTGTTGCGCAGATTGAAGTCGCGCGCGATCGTCGCGCCGGCGCCGATGGACAGATAGTCGTACTCGTTGGACGCGAACAGCGTCGTCGTCAGCGTGTTGCGCCTGCCCAGCGGCGTGCTCAAGCTCGCGTCGAGGGCGACGCGGGTGTCGCGAAAGGTGTCGTCGAGCGGGGTTTCGCCGGCGGCGATCGTGTAGCTGCCGTTGCCCGACGGCGTGGTGAAGGTCTGCGGCGTCGATGCCGGCGCGGCGCCGTTGGGCGAGGCGCCGGTGAGTGCGTCCAGCGTCAGACCCATGGACAGGCTGCGGCCGCTGTCCCAGTTGCGCGTCGCGCGAAAGCGCGGTTCCGCGGCCTGTACGCGGCCGTCGGCCTCGCTGTAGATCAGGGTCGCGCCCTCGAAGGTCCAGCCGGGGACGGCATCGGCCGCCGCCGAGGCCTGGCTCAGGCCGAGCAAGGCCAGCGCCGCCGCGTTGAGTGAGGGATTCAGTTGCATCCGCAGCCTCCGCCGCCAAAGCCGCGCCCGCCACTGGACGCTTCCTTGCTGAAATACGTGTGATCGTCGAAGGCGGCGAGCGCCGGCTCACCGCCGGGCTGCATGTCCTCGCGCGCCAGCGTGCCGCGTTGCCAGGGTTGTACGGTCACGCAGCCGGACACAAGGGCCAATGCGAGGGTCATCGCCGTGAGTCGCAGCGGGTTCATTTCAATGCACTCCGAATGGCGGCCTCGTATTCGGGAATCTCGTCCTTGCGAAAGCCGCTGTGTTGCCAGATCACGTCGCCGTCGGCGTCGAGCAGCACGGCGCTGGGCATGCCCTGCAACTGGTAGTGCGCGGCGATTTCGCCGGCCGGGTCGAACAACAGCATGAACTCGGCCGGATGACGCATCAGGAAGCGATCCGCATCGGCGCGATGCTGGTCGACGTTCACGCCGACGACGACCAGTTCCCCGCCATAGCGATGTCGCACCGAGTTCAACCACGGGAAACTCAAGGCGCAGGGCACGCACCAACTGGCCCAGAAATCGACGTAGACCGGTCGCCCTTCTGCGGCCCGCAGGATGGCTTGCAGCGCCGCCGGGGGGCGGTCGGCGGCCATCGCCGCCGTCGTTGTGGTCGTCGTGAACAGGGCGGATGCGAGCAACAGCCAGGCTCTCACACAAGTCTCCGGACGGGTGGAAACCAGAGCATGCGGGATGCTGCCGCACCGGCCGATGGCAACAACATGAACGGATTTTCATGTTCGCGACCGGATGAATTTCCTGTCATGACGCCGCAAGCCGGCCGGCAAGCTCGGCTGGCGCAGTCTGCGGTGCATGATTCCCATTCTGCGTTCTTCCGCCTCGCGCCTGCTGGCGATCACGGCAGCTTCCACCCTGATCGCCCTGATGGCATCGCGCCTGCTGTTGCTGGCCTGGTTTGCCGATCGCTGGGTTTCCGATCAGCTCTGCACGCTGCTGGTGCTGGGCCTGCGTGTCGATCTGATCGTCGTCGGCATCCTGCTCAGTGTGCCGGTGCTGCTGTGGCCCTTGCTCGCCTGGGCACGCACAGCGGCCGTCTGGTGGGTGCTCGCGCGCGCCTGGATAGGGGTCATCGCGCTGGCCATGCTGCTGCTGGAGGTGAGTACGCCGAGCTTTTTGTTGGAGTACGAGGCGCGGCCGAACCATCTCGCGGTGGAGTACCTGCGCGACTGGGACAGCATCCTACCGATGCTCTGGACCGGGTTTCGCGTGCCACTGCTCACCGGCGCCGCGGTGCTTGGTGTGGGCAGCCTCGCGCTGGTTCGCTGGCTCCTGCGCCGGCCGAGTGCGTCGGCGCTGCCGGCTTACGCACTGTTGCTGTGGCCGCTGCTGATCGCCGGTGACGTGCTGCTGATCCGCGGCACGCTCGATCACCGCCCCGCCAACCCGGCGATGTTCGCGCGCTGGCCGGACCAAATGCTCAATCAGCTCGCACTCAACAGCGCCTACAGCTTCGGCTACGCGGTATACGCGCTGCGTCACGAGCGCAGTGCAGCGGACGTCTACGGCAGGCTCGACGACGCCGAGCTGCTGGCGTGGCTGCGCGAGGATCCTCGCTTCTCGACGAGCCCGCAGGAGCGCCCGAGCTGGCATCGCCAGTCGCCGCGGCGCGTGCGCGAGCGCCCCTTGAACCTGATCGTCGTCGTCGAGGAGAGCCTCGGTGCCGACTTCTCGGCGCGGCTCGGCGGACGCGGCCTGACCCCGGAGCTCGACCGCTGGGCGTCGCGCGGCATTTGGTTCGAGCGGATCTACGCCACCGGCACGCGCTCGGCGCGCGGACTCGAGGCCATCGTCGCCGGCTTTCCGCCTTCGCCGGCACCCGCCGTGCTCAAGCGCGAAAAGGCGCAAGAGGACTTCGCGACGCTGGCCAGCGTGCTCGGCGAGGCCGGCTATCGCAGCCGCTTCATCTACGGTGGCGGCGCGCACTTCGACAACATGCGCGGCTTTTTCCTCGGCAATGGCTTCGACCAGGTCATCGAGCGCGGCGACTTCGTGAACCCGCGTCATGTCGGCAGTTGGGGCGTGTCCGACGAGGATTTGTTCGAGCGCGCGCTGGCGGAGACCGATGCGGCGGTGGCGCGCGGCGAGCGTTTCTTCCATCTGGTGTTCAGCTCCTCGCACCACGAGCCTTTCGATTTTCCGCCGGGCCGCCTGCCGAGCGATGCGGGCGAGCCGGGAAGCGCCGACGGCGCCGTGCGCTACGCGGACTTCGCGCTCGGCCGCTTCCTCGATGACGCGGCGCGGCGTCCCTGGTTTGCGGACACGCTGCTGCTGGTCGTCGCCGATCACGACGTGCGCGTCTATGGCGACGCCGTGATTCCGCTGCGGCGCTTCCAGATCCCCGCGCTCATCGTCGGTGCGGATGTCGAGCCGCTGCGCGTGCGCAGCCTGGCTTCGCAGATCGACCTCGCACCGACGCTACTGTCACTGGCTGGCGTCGACGCGTGGACGCCGTTTCCGGGACGCGACCTGCTCGCGACGTTGCCCGAGTTCGGCGTCGCGGACGGCCCCGAGCCGCGCGCGCTGATGCAGTTCGATGATCGCTTCGCGTGGCTCACGGACGGCGAGCTGCTGGTGCTGCACGCGGGCGGCGTGGGCGAGCGTTGGGTGGTCACTGCCAGCGGTGAGCCGACCTCCCCGGCAGCCTTGTCCGAGCCGCAGCGACGCCGCCTGCTCGCCAAGGCGAGTCTCGGCGACTGGCTCTACGCACGTCGCGCCTACGCGCTCGGCGCGGCGTCGAGTCGCCCACCGTCCATGGCCGCCGCGCGCGCCGCCGAGCCTCGCGGATGAGGGCCAGGCCCGTCACACGCTGGGCCGGTGCGGTCGCGGCGCTACAAACCGCTCTGATGCTGGCCGCGGCGGGACCGTGCTGCGTCGCGGGTGCCGATGCCGTGCGCGTGGCCGAGATCGTCTTCGAGGGCAACGAGCACACGCGGGTCGAGGTGCTGCGGCGCGAAGTGGTGCTGCAGCCCGGCGATGTTCTCGATGCTGCGCGCGTCGAGCAGGGTCGTCAGCAGATTCAGAACCTCGGCTTGTTCCGCAGTGTGGACGCGCGCATCGAGCCGATGGGCGAGGCCGCGCGCGTCGTGTACACGGTACGCGAGAAATGGTTCTGGCAGTTGTATCCGCGCCTGTCTGCGAACAGCGAAGGGCAGAACAGTCTGGGCGGCGAAGTCCGCTTGAGCAATCTATGGGGCCTGAATCACAGCCTGCGCTTGATCGCGCGCTCGCGAGACACGCGCGAAGCCGATCGCGGACGCGACCTCAGCGTGCGCGCCAGCTATGTCGCGCCATACCTGCTTTCCGAGCGCGACAGCCTGCGCCTTGCGCTGGCGCACAACCAGATCCCTTACGAGGCGCCGATGGCTTATGACGAGACCATCGACGAAATCGAGCTCGTGGTCATGCGCACCTTCGGGTTGCCCGAGCGCCCCGGCCAGGGTTGGAGCCTGGGCGGCGGCCCGTTGCTGCGCCGTCAGCGCGTGTCGGACGAGACGTTGGCGCGCAGTTTCGGCGACAGCCTCGGCTGGGTCAGCGAGTTGAGTTATCGCAACGGCCGCGACCTGATCTTCAGCGACGATGGCCGCAGTTTCTGGGCGCGCCATGAGATCGCCGACCGCTCACTGCTGTCGGACTACAGTTACTCCGTATTTCGGCTCTCTTGGGAGCAGGCCTTGCCGATCGGCACGCGTGCGCATCAGCAATTCGTCTATGGCCTTTCGCTCGGCGTCGGCAACCACGCACTCGATCACCGCGCCCTGTTCTCCTTGGGCGGCATCGAGGGACTCAAGGGTTACGAGCGGCGCGCCTTCGAGGGCAACAGCTTCTATCTCGCGCATGCCGAGTGGCTGCGGCCGTTGTACTGGGACAGTCTGCGCGGCGTGATCGGCATCGAGTTGGGCAATGCCGACTGGCAGACCCGGGATCTGTTGGACACGCCCAAGGTCAGCCTCAACCTCGGTTTGCGTCTGCGCCCGCGGCGCCTGACCCAGTTCGAGCTCGAGCTGGGCTTTGCCGTGCCGCTGGGCGGCGACGATCCGCGCTTCTACGGCGGCAAGATCGAGCGGCGCTGATCGGCGCAACGCAGCGCTCGCCTCTGATCATGCGGCGACGGAACTTCGAAGGTGCCGGGGGCGTCGAGACTGGCGTCTGTCGAGCGGCAAGTCCAAGATGCGCGCTGGCGACGCCGTGCGCGGCGTCGCAGACACGCATCGCTCGCGGGGCGCAAGAAGCATGAAGCCAGTGGAGCAGACACCGACGATCGGGCTTGCGCTGGGCAGCGGCTCGGCGCGCGGCTGGTCGCACATCGGCGTGATCCAGGAGCTGGAGGCCATGGGCATCCGCCCGCAGGTCGTCGCCGGTACCTCGATCGGCGCGCTCGTCGGCGCGGTCTACGTCGCCGGCCAACTCGACGATTTCGCCGACTGGGTGCGCAAGCTCACTGTGCGCGACGTCGTCGGCCTGATGGACTTCACCTTCTCCGGCGGCGTCGTGCGTGGCGAGAAGTTGTTCGGCTCGTTCAGCGAACGTCATGCCAATCCGAACATCGAGGATCTCAAGCAGCGCTACGCAAGCGTCTGCACCGAGATGAAGAGCGGCCGCGAAATCTGGATCACACGCGGGCCGGTGCTCGCCGCGGCGCGCGCCTCCTGCGCGCTGCCCGGCGTGTTCTCGCCGGTCAAGCACGAGGGCCGCTGGATGCTCGATGGTGGCCTGGTCAATCCGGTGCCGGTCTCGGCGGCGCGCGCGCTCGGCGCCGACGTGGTGATCGCGGTCAACCTCAACGCGCAGCTCGTCGGCGCACATCTGTCGCGGGCGAGCCGTCAGCTCGTCGAGAAAGAGATCGATGCCGAAGCAGCCGAGGCCGCAGCGCGCGCCGAGCGCGCACAGGGCGCGTCGGCGGCACAACCAGCCAAGGACCGCAGCCCGTCGAGTCGCGGTTTCTGGCAGCGCGTGATCGGCTACTTCGAGAGCAGCGATCCCGAACACCCGGGTCTGTTCGACGTGCTCGCGTCGAGCATCAACATCATGCAGGACCGCATCACGCGCAGCCGCATGGCGGGCGATCCGCCGGAGGTCACGCTGATTCCGCTGCTCGAAGACTACGCGCTGATGGACTTCCACCGCGCCGACCAGGCGATCGAGGAAGGTCGGAACGTGGTGCGCCGTCACGAGGCCGAGCTACGCGCCTGGACGCACGTGCCGTAGCCGCTCACGAGCGAGCCCTGTCCGAAGTGCGCCTACGTGCGCCAGGCGCAAGATCAGGCCGCGCCCGGCGAGCGCCCGCGATGCGGCATCTACTCCGAGAAGTACCTGCAACGGCGGCTACGCGCGGCGATGGTCGCCGAGCGCGCCGTCAGTTCGCCGATCCGCCATGGCGCGAGCGGGTCTGGGGCACGCTGTGGTCCGTGCCCGAGCGCGTCGACCAGACCGCATTCATCGGGCGTTGTCTGGTTCTGGTCGGCATCCTTGCCTGGGGCATCTGGTTCATCGCGCAGCCGCTGTCGTCGGACGCGCTGATGCGCTCCTTCCTGCACGGCGTCGATCTCGCCTTTCACGAGTTCGGCCACCTGCTGTTCAGCTTTCTCGGCGAGTGGATGATGTATCTGGGCGGCAGCCTGTTGCAGATCCTCGTACCGCTGCTGCTGGCGGTCTACTTCGTCTGCAAGCAGCACCAGCCGTTCTCGGCGGCAGTGTGCCTGTGGTGGTGCGGCCAGAACTTCATCGACGTCGCCCCCTACATCGCCGACGCCCGTGCGCTGGCGCTGCCGCTCGTCGGTGAATGATCCGAAGAGATGGTCGACGCCCGCGCCCTGCGCCACGACTGGCACAACATCCTCGGCCGCATCGGCCCACTCGCCCATGACCAGGCGCTCGCCCGACTCGCCAAGCTCACGGGCGTGTTGCTGATCGTCGCGTCCTGGATCTGGGGCGGCATCCTGCTGCGCCGGCAGTACGCGCGGCTGTCCGGCGACGTGCTGCGGGAAAGCTGACCTCGCCGCCCCATTGGGCCGTCGCGGGCGCAAAGTTCCGAAAGGAACGTGCCCAACTTTTCGGGAATCACCTGCGCGCTGCGGCCATCCGCAGCACGGTTCCATATCCTGACGGCGCTTCTACGACGCCGTTTGCCCGCAGCATGCGGTGCAGCTCCGGCAGGCGATGGCAGGGCACCGAGGCCATCAGGTGGTGTTCCTGGTGGTAGTTCACGTGCATCGGCGCGACGGTAAGGCGCGCAAGCCAGCCGGCGCGCGTGGTGCGGGTGTTGCGCAGGACGTCGGCGCTGCGTTCCATGCAGGCGTGTTCGGCGATCGAGCGGATGCGGATGTACAGGCTGAACGTGGTCATGTAGGCCGCGATCCAGGCCCAGTAGGTCCAGCCGATGCCGAGGGCATAGAGGACGCCGAACAAGGCGGCGTTGGTGACCAGCATTGGCGTCATGTGGCGGAGGCCTTCGCGCACGTAGTCGCTGAGGGGGCGCGTGCCGCGCGGACGGCGCGTCACCGTCGCGGCGACGGTGTATTCGAACACGCCGATGTCCATCAAAAGCTGTGCGGCGATGCGGCGCAGCGCGGTCTGGCCGCTCACGTCGCGTAGCGCTTTTTTGATCAGCGAGCCGCGCGTGGTCGGAAACGGCGTGACCAGGCTCAGGTCCGGATCGACCTCGAGCCCGGTGTGCGTGTGGTGGCGTAGATGGTGGGTGCGGTAGCGCGGCACGTCGTTCCAGATCGGCCGTGCGCACAGCCAGTCGCCAATCCACTCGTTGAGCGTGGGCGTGCGGAACAGCAGGCGATGCGCGGCCTCGTGCGCAAGAATCGCGAGCGCATGCTGGCGGCCGCCGAGCACGAACACGGCGGCGATGAAGGTCCATATCGACGGCCAGATCGCCAGTGCCGTGAAGCAGACACCGATCGCGGCCCAGGTCGACAGCACCATCCATGCGCCGCGCAGGTCGGAGCGCGCGGTGAGCTGGGCGATCTGCTCGGGTGTGAACAGCTCGCGCGGGCGCAGGCGGGAAGATGTGATCGTCTCGTTCATGGCTCAGTGAAGGGCATGCGCGCCGTGCTCGGTACCGGTGGGCAGCGGAAGCTGGTGCAGGCGCCGCCAGATGCGGTGGCCGAAGTCGTCGAAGCGTTTGACGGTCGCCACATAGGCTCGGCGCGCATCCACGTCCACCAGCGGCGCCGGCAGCCAGGGATCGAACACGAGCTGGCGGATCGCCTCGTTGCCGTGCAGGTAGGCCTCGCGTGCGGCGACTTCGAGCTCCAGCGCGTCGGCGCGCGTCATCCAGCGTTCCAGCGCGGCGCGGCGTTCCCGGTACAGCCGGCTCAGGTGCTTGCCGTCCCAGAGACGGCGCGCGCGTGCCTCGCGCGCGGTATCGAGATGGCGGATCACGAACACCGCGGCGCGCTCGTCGACGCCGAGCGTGGCCAGCCGTGTGCGCACCGCGTCGACACCGCCGGCCAGATTGTCCGGGCGCAGATGCAGGCCCGGATCGAGTTCGCGCAGGCCGAGCATCGACAGCGCGCGCTCGTGCTCGTGCGCGCGGCGGCGCGGCAGCTTGGCAAGGTGCACGGCGATCCAGTCGCCGCGCCAGTCACGGGTGCGCCGCTCGGCGTCGCGCCAGTTCGCGACTTCGCCGGCGAGGCCGACGGCCGCCGGGCCCAGCCGGTAGCGGCCGCGTTCCGCTGCTTCGACCATGCCGGCCGCCGAAAGCCGCACAAGGGCCACACGCACGCTGTTCTCGCGGATGCCGAACAGCGCACAGGCGTTGATCGCTTCACGCGCGCCGAGTGTCGCGTCGTCGGCAGCGAGCAGCAGGTTGAGGATCAGTGATCGCGGCGTGGGCGGTCTCGGCTTCGAGATCATTACAGATGTATGGACAAGATGCTATGGACAGAAATATTACAGATCGTGATACTTGGTTCAACGTCATGTAATGGAGATGGCCATGTCCGAGGCCAGCGTCATCGTCGAGCGGCGCCCGCCGCTCGTGATCGTCACCATCAACCGGCCAGCGGCACGCAATGCCGTCGATGGCCCGACGGCCGCCTTGCTCGCCGACGCTTTCCGCGCCTTCGATGCCGACGATGAACTCAAGGTCGCGATTCTCACCGGCGCCGGCGGGAATTTCTGTGCCGGCGCCGATCTCAAGGCGGTGGCCACCGGGGATCCGCAACGCGCGAACCGCATCGATGCCGATGGCGACGGTCCGATGGGGCCGACCCGGATGAGATTGTCCAAGCCGGTGATCGCCGCGATTTCGGGATATGCCGTCGCCGGCGGCATCGAGCTCGCGTGTTGGTGCGATCTGCGCGTCGCCGATGTGACCGCCGTGTTCGGCGTGTTCTGTCGCCGCTTCGGCGTGCCGCTGATCGACGGCGGCACCGTGCGCTTGCCGCGGCTGATCGGTATGAGCCGCGCGCTCGATCTGATCCTGACCGGCCGCGCGGTCGATGCGCAGGAGGCGTACGCGATGGGATTGGCCAACCGCGTCGTGCCCACCGGGCAGGCGCTGGCTGAGGCGTCGACGCTTGCCTTGCAGCTTGCCGCGTTCCCGCAGCAGTGCCTGCGCGGCGATCGCGCGAGCGTGTACGAGCAGTGGGGCATGGCGCAGGACGTGGCGATCGCCAACGAGTTCGAGCACGGGCTGCGCACGCTGCAATCGGGCGAGACGGTTGCGGGCGCGGCGCGCTTTGCCGGCGGCGATGGGCGGCACGGAAGGTTCTGACGGGGAGCAGCGATGGACACATTGAGCACCATGACCTACGCGGTCACCGGCCGCATCGCACGGATCACGCTGAACCGACCGGCGCGCGGCAACGGCATCACCCTGGACTTGCCGCGCGAGCTGGCCGAATGCGTCGAGCGCGCGAATCTCGATCCCGCCGTGCACGTGATCGCGCTCGCCGGCAACGGCAGCGGCTTCTGCGGCGGCTACGATCTGGTCGACAGTGCCGAGAAGCTGCAGATCGGTGAGGAGCATGCCTCGCGTCCGCCGGGCTCGCCGCTGGATCCGCGCGTGCAGATGCACAACCACGCGCCCGGCGAGGTCTGGGACCCGGTGATCGACTACGCGATGATGTCGCGCAACGTCAAGGGCTTCATGAGCCTGTTCCACAGCGAAAAGCCGGTGGTGTGCAAGGTGCACGGCTACTGCGTGGGCGGCGGCACCGACATGGCCTTGTGTTCGGATCTGCTGGTGATCGCCGACGACGCCAAGATCGGCTATCCGCCAGCGCGGGTCTGGGGTTCGCCGACGACCTCGCTGTGGTTTCATCGCATTGGCCTGGAAAAGGCCAAGCGCCTGCTGTTCACCGGGGACTGCCTGAGCGGCAAGCAGGCGCAGGAATGGGGCCTGGCGATCGAGTCGGCGCCGCCGGACCAACTCGATGCGCGCTTCGAGGCGCTGCTCGAACGTATCGCGCGCATGCCGATCAACCAGCTCGTGATGATGAAGCTCTTGCTCAACCAGAGCGTGATGAGCCAAGGCCTGCACACCACGCAGATCCTCGGCACGGTGTTCGATGGCATCGCGCGGCATACCAAGGAGGGCTACGCCTTCCAGCAGCGCGCGGCCGAAGCGGGCTTCAAGCAGGCGGTGCGCGAGCGCGACGACCCGTTCGGCGACTACGGGCTGGCGCGCTACAAGACTTGATCACGCCGGACGGTCTGCCGATCTACGCCACGCGGATCAGGCCCAAGCGCGCGGGCGAAGCGAGACTGCGGTCTGGTCCAGATCGAACGGAGAACGTGGCATGGCGAGGCTGGCAGGCAAGGTGGCGCTGGTGACCGGCGCGGGGCAGGGCGTGGGGCAGGGCATCGCATACGCGCTGGCGGCCGAAGGCGCGGCGATTGCGGTCGCCGGGCGCACGCTTTCAAAGCTGCAGGCCACCGTCGCCGAGATCGAGCGACGTGGCGGCAAGGCCTTCGCCGTCGAGTGCGACGTCAAGCGTGCGGCGTCTGCCAAGGCCTGCGTCGACGCCGTGGTCGCGCACTTCGGCAAGCTCAACATCCTCGTCAACAATGCTCAGGAGGTCGCGCTCGGCACGCTCAACGAGGTCAGCGACGAGGCCTTGATCGCCGGCTGGGAGTCCGGCCCCTTGGCGACGTTCCGGCTGATGAAGCTGTGCTATCCGTACCTCAAGGGCGATGGCGTGATCGTCAACTTCGGCACCTCGGCCGCCAAGCGCTGGGACGTGTCGGGCTATGGCGCCTACGCCGCGATCAAGGAAGCGACGCGCCAGCTCACGCGCGCCGCGGCCTGCGAGTGGGCGAAGGACGGCATCCGCACCAATGCGATCCTGCCGCTGGGCGATTCACCGGCCATGGCCTGGTGGATGCGCGAGCGCCCCGAGGAATCCGCCGCCTTCGTCGCCACCGTGCCGCAGGGCTATGTCGGTTCCTGCGAGAACGACGTGGGCCGCTTCGTCGCGACGCTGTGTTCGGAGGACTGCCGCTACATCAACGGCCAGTCGATCGGCGTCGACGGCGGCCAGGCGTATCTGGGGTGAGTGAGGGCGGCCTTGCGAATGTCCGGCCAAGGAGGGCCGGGCAGGGGTTTCAAACGTCTGCACCACCGCGCCAGGGACGGCCGGTGCGCCCGAGTTGATCGAGGTAGCTCGCGTACGGCAGGTGGCGCGTGACGACCAGGGGCGCTTCACTGCAGCGCGTCGATGTGCAGACGCCCGGTACGCACACGCTGCGGATGATCGCCGACGGGCACGCTGGCAATCTCCTGCGCGGTGTCGAAGTCGATCACGGCAACCCGGTCCTGTTCGCTGACCGAGACGTAGCAGTGGCGGCCGTCATGACTCTCGGTCGACCAGTAAGGCTTGGCCGCGAGCGGATCTTCGGACAGCGTGACGATGTCGAAATCGAAGCTCGCGCGATCGACGATCGCCGCATAGCCCGACATCGTGCCGGCCACGCACAGCTTGGAGCCCTGCGCGTTGATCGCAAGGCCGTGGTGCGCGGAGTTGAGCTGGTACTTGTGATACGGCAGTTGCTGGATCTTCTCCGGCACCGGCAGCTCGAGCGCCCGCGTGATCTTGTGCTGCGCAAGGTCGTACTCGAACAGGCCGTGGAAGAACGAGACCTGCAGATAAATGTGGCTCTCGTCCGGCGTGACCGCCATCGGCCGCACGGCGCGGTCGATCCACGGCATGCCGAAGGCTTCGAGCTTCTCGCCGATGTCGATGCGCTCGATCACCTCGTACGACTGTGCATCGACGATTTGCAGCCAGCGATCGCCTTTGAGCCAGTCCAGCCATTTGGCGGTCGTCGGCAGGAACACCCTGCCGATGCTGGCGTGATAGATGCGCTTACCGTCGCGCGAGTAGTTGCTCTCGTGCGGCTGATCGCCGCTATCAAAACCGCCATTGATGCGGCCGGTTGCGGTGTCGATGGCGTGCACCTTGCGCGCCGTCGACGCCGATACCAGAAAAGTCTTGCCGTCCGGCGAGAGCGCCGCATGGTCGGCGCGATAGCCCTCGACCGGCGTGCGCCAGACGATCTCGCCGCTGGCGACATCGATCGCGACCACGTCAGCGAAGCTCGGCCGCGACACGAACAGCCGGCGACCGTCGTTGGAGGTGAACAAATCGTCGACGAACTGGTCGTGGCCCTCGCCGATGAACTTACGGATCAGATGAAAGTAGATCGAGCGCAACACGCTGGCCTCGATCTCGTCGATGCGCTGGGCTCGGTCCGGAATGATGTTGACACGCTTGATGACCTCGAAGGTCTGCGGGTCGAAGATGTCGGCGGTGCCGTCCCAGTTGTTGCCGACGACGACCACGTCGCGCAGGCCGGGTTCCGCGGAGGCCGTCGACGGATCCGACGCCAGCACGGTCATCAGCGCGCCGAGGTGCAGGCCGAGTGCGCACAGCGCCCGGGACCAGGCTCCCGTCATGATCATGGCGATTCCCCTAGGCGATGGTCGGGCGATCGACGCCGCGCGCTCGCCGCCCTAAACCAGCATGATGGCATAAGGCGATGATCATCGCGGTTGGGGTGAAGGGGCGGCAGCGGTTGCGCCCCGCAAGGGCGCGTCTGCGCAATTCGGACGAGGACGTCGCCGGCCGCTGGCGCGACAGTGCGGTGGTCCGCACCAGGGAAGCCGCATGTCGCACGCGCCGCCGCCACCCGCCTCGATCGCCCAGGCGTTCACGCCGGTGACAATCGGCCCGCTGCGCCTGCGCAACCGCTTCATCAAGTCGGCGACCAACGAGGGCATGGCCAGGGGCGGCGTGCCGTCGAAGATGCTGGTCGAACACCACCGCGCGATCGCCGCCGGCGGCGCGGCGATGACCACGGTCGCCTACTGCGCGGTGAGCCCCGACGGTCGCACCTTCGAGGATCAGGTGACGCTCGACGACGCCAGCCTGCCGCACCTGCGGGTGCTCACCGACGCGGTACATGCCGAAGGTGCGGCGGTCTGTGCGCAGATCACGCACGGCGGCGCCTTCACCTTCGTGCCGGTGCTGTCCACGAAGTACCCGCTGTCGGCCAGCGGCGGCCTCAACGCCGCCGGCGTGATCAGCGGCCGCCTGTTCAAGACGGCGATGACGCCGGCCGACCTGACGCGCGTCGCCGACGAGTTCGTCGCCGCAGCGCGGCGCGCGCAGCAGGCCGGCTTCGATGCCGTCGAAATCCACATGGGTCACGGTTATCTGCTGAGTCAGTTCATCTCGCCGAAGTACAACCGCCGCCGCGACGATTACGGCGGCAGCGCCGCGCAGCGCGCGCGCTATCCGGCCGAGGTCCTGCGTCGCGTGCTCGATGCGGTCGGCGATCGGCTCGCGGTGACCTGCAAGATCTGCGTCACCGAGGGCTTCAAGGGCGGCGCGACCGTGGACGATGCGATCGAAGTCGCGCGCGTGCTCGAGCGCGAGGGTGCGCATCTTTTGGTGCTCTCGGGCGGCATGAACGTCGAGGCGCCGTGGGCGATCTTCGGCAGCAACATGCCGGCCGCCGCGGTCGAGACGATCCAGAATCCGGTGGTGAAACTGGCGACACGAATGATGCGGCTGTGGGAACCCAAGGTCGCGTTCCGCGAGCTGTACTTTCTCGAACACTCGCGCCGCATCCGCGCCGCGGTGAAGCTGCCGCTGGCCTATCTGGGCGGGGCCAAGTCGCGATCCGGCATCGAATCCGTGCTCAGCGAGGGTTTCGACTGCGTCGCCATGGGCCGCGCGCTGATTCACGATCCGGAGCTGGTCAACAAGTTCCGCGACGGCCGCGCGAGCGCCTCCGGCTGCACCGCGTGCAACCAATGCGTGGTGACGATGTACGGCGAGGCCGGCACCCACTGCGTGCTGCGGCCGTCACCGGACCCGGCGCTCAACCGCGTGCCGGCGGCCGCATGAGCACGACCGTCGAACGATGAAACTGCCGCTCAAGCTGCTGCTGCGCGATCTGCTGATCATCGCGGCGGCGATCGTCGTGCGCGAGGCGAGCCACGGCCTCGAAGCCAGCGGCTCGGCGGCACACTGGCCGCTGGCGCTCGTCGCCGGCGCGCTGCTCGCGCTCGCCGGTTATCTGGTGCACGAGTGGGGCCACCTGCTCGGCGCGCTCGCCAGCCGCAGCCGCGTCGAACTGCCGGACACCGTGGCCGCAGTGTTCTTGTTCAAGTTCGACGTCGGCGCCAACGATCGCCGCCAGTTCCTGTGGATGTCGGCCGGCGGCTTCGCCGCCAGCGCGATCGTCGTCGCGCTCTCCCTGGCGTTGTTGTCCTTCGATCGCCTCGCCGACGGCATCGCCCTGGTCCTCACCGGGCTCGGCGTGCTCGCCACCGCGGTGCTCGAACTGCCGCCGGCCTGGCGCGTGCTGCGCGGTGCCGGCCTGCCGCAGCAGGGGCCGGCCTTTGTCGGAACCAAACCCTCGGACTGAGCGTCGTTCGCGCGTAGGCGCACGGACCCGGTCGATCGGAACACAGCGAACCAGGCACGATGCGATGACTACGGCTTGGGGGACCGCGTGCGCAGCCACACCATCCCCGCGCCGAGCGACACCCCTGCCACGTTCGCGCCGATGTCCGCCCATTCGAAGCTGCGCCAGGGCAGGCGCGCCTGCACCAGCTCGATGAGGATGCCGAATCCGATCATCGCGATCGCGGCGATGACGCGGTGGCGGTGGTGGTTCTGGGCCAGCACCGCCAGCGCCCCGAGGACAAGATAGCTACCCAAATGCACCAGCTTGTCGGCGTAGGCCGGCAGCGCGGGCAGTTGGGGCGTGGGGATCAGCGCGGTCGCGCCGACGACGAGCATCGCGGCGATCCACGCCGCCCGTAACAAGGTCGAACGCGACATCGAGAAAACCGAGGAAGACGACGGACGCGCAGCCTAACCGCTTTCTCGTCGTGTCGCCGAGCTTCGGGTGGCTTCGAGTATGCGCACGCGGTCGCCGCCCGGTGTCCGCGCGATGTCGCAGGTCGCCGGCAGCTCGCGCGTCGCATGTACCCGCACCTCGGCGAAGCCGAGCCCCGCGAGCCGCTGCCGCACCTGGGCGACGGTGTCGAAGTGCACGAACATGCGGCCGCGCACGAACACCTGCAGGATGGCGCCGAAGGCCACCATCGCCGCGTTGCGGTTTTCGTGCAACAGGTAGACGTCCGAGAGGTAGAGTCCCGTCGGGAATCTCGCGAGCACGGCGGCGATGCGGCGCCATAGCGCATCGGCCCGGGCCGGTGCGAGGTAGTTCATCAGGCCTTCGGTGATGACCGCCGTGCCCTGCGCCGGATCGAGTGTTGCCGCCACCGCGGCCAGCGACTGCGGCCCGTCCTCGGCGAGCGCGTCGAGCTCGACGACGCGATGCCGCTCGCCGAGCAGGCCCGAAGCCTGCAGCCGTCGCCGCTTTTCGGCGGCCATGGCCGGCAGATCGGTCTCGACATAGGTGAGGCGATCGCCGTAGCGCCGGCGCATTCGCCAGCCGCGCGCCGACAGGCCGGCGGCGATCTCGATGACCTGGGTCACCCGGCCCTCGTCGATCGCGCGCATGAGCAGCGCGTCGATGCCGTGGTGGCGGGCCAGCATCATCGCCTCCAGCGACACGCCGCCGAGCGCCTGGGTAAGGCGCGTGAGCAGGCGAAAACCGCGATCCAGGCGCTTGCCCTCTGGCGTGACCAGGGCCTCGGTCGACAGGCCGAGCCGGTACCACAGATAGCCGGTGGCGTGGGCCGTCGGGCTGATGCGTGCGGCCTTGCTCGTCATCACAGGCCCGGCGCGCCGGGAAAGCCGACGTAATACTGCCCGCAGAGCATGCCGCCGTCGACGGCGATCTCGGCGCCGCACAGGTACGAGGACTCGTCGCTGGCGAGGAACAGGCTGGTGTAGGCGACCTCGATCGGCTCGCCGACGCGCTGCAGCGGCACCATGGCATAGCGCTTGTTCACCTCGGCCTTGGGCTCGGCGTAGGGATTGCCCATCGCCGTGTCGATGCCGCCGGGGTGTACCGAGTTCACGCGCACGCCCTTGTGGCCGAACTCCATCGCCGCCGCCTTGGTGAAGCCGCGTACCGCCCACTTGCTGGCGTTGTACGCGGACAGCCCGTTCGCGGCCTTCATGCCGTCGACCGAGGAGATGTTGACGATCGAACCCTTGCCGCGCGCGACCATGTTGGCGCCGACCAGCTTGGTGCCGAGAAAGCAGCCGATGAGGTTGACGTCGAGCACGCGCGCAAAGTCGTCGCGCGTGGTTTCGGCAATGGTCTTGAACATGAGGATGCCGGCGTTGTTGACGAGCACGTCGATGGCGCCGAAGGCCGAGAGGGTGGCGTCGATCAGCCGCTGCCAGCTCACCTCGCTGGTGACGTCGTGGTGCACGAAGCGCGCCGCCTCGCCGAGCTCGGCGGCGAGCGCGTCGCCTTCGGCATCGAGCAGATCGCCGATCACCACCTTCGCGCCTTCGGCGACGAACAGCCGCGCGGTGGCCGCGCCCATGCCGCGCGCACCGCCGGTGATGATGGCGACCTTGTCCTTGAGCCTTGCCATGTCCGCGCCCTTTCCGATCGAAAGCAGGTGCAGCATGGGTGTACGCGGCGGCGCCGGGCTTCGTCCGAACGAACGAGTGGATGTGCCGCGCAGCGTCGCAACACGCCGACGCGGCGTCTCATCCTTCCGGATGAGGCTCGCTCGGCGCAACCGTGGCCAGGATATCGCGCCCGCTCCCAGCCGGGCGCCGACCACGACGTCAGGAGCAAGCCAGGTGCGACAGGAGAACCCGATGCGGCTGCGGCCGCTGGCCCTCGCGGCCGTGTGCATGACCATGACCGCTGCGCACGCGCAGCCAACCGAATCGCAGGACGAGCCCGCGAAGGCGCCGACGCAGATCGACGACATCGTCGTCACCGCGCAGCGCCGCGAGGAGAAACTGCAGGATGTGCCGCTCGCAGTCACCGCGTTTCCCGAGGACCAGATCCAGGCGCGCGGCATCGACGACGTCGGCGATCTGAACGCACTCGCGCCCGGCTTGCAGATCAGCAAGACGCCGTCGAACACGACGATCTCGCAGGTGACGATCCGCGGCGTCAGCCAGATCAACCCGGCGATCTACTGGGATCCGGCCGTCGGCATCTATGTGGACGGCGTGTACATCGGCAAGGCCCAGGGCAGCATCTTCAATCTCGTCGACCTGTCGCGCGTCGAAGTGTTACGCGGCCCGCAGGGCACGCTGTACGGCCGCAATACGCTCGCCGGCGCGATCAACCTGGTGACGCGCGCGCCGAGCGGCGAGTTCGGCGGCAGCGCCAGCGTCGAGGTCGGCAACTACAACGCGCTCGTGCAGCGCGCCTCGGTGGACCTGCCGCGGATGGGCATCGTCAGCCTGTCGATCGGCGCCCGCAGCGAGCAGCGCGACGGCTGGGTCGATACCCCGCGCGACGCCTCCGTGCCCGAACTCAACGACCGCAACAACCACGGTCTGCGCATCGCTGCCGACTTCGACTTTGCGCCGGGCCTTGTGGGCGAGTACCGCTTCGATCGGTCGCGGATCGATCAGACCAACAATTTCGATCAGCTCTACCGGATCGAGATTCCGTTCCTGCAACCCTTTGCGTCGCGCGAGCGCCTGGAGCGGGCGAGCGTGGACGCGCCGTCCTTCGAGCGCTCGGAGGTCCAGGGGCATTCGTTCACGCTGAGCTGGGATCTGAGCGACCGCCACACCCTCAAATCGATCTCCGGTTATCGCAGGCTCGAATGGGATGATTCGCTCGACCTCGACGGCTCGCCGCTGCCGGTGGTGTGGACGCAGCGCTTCACCGACTACGATCAGGTCTCACAGGACCTGCAACTGCTCGGGGCTTTCGATCGCTGGAACTACGTCGTCGGCGTCTACTACTTTGGCGACGACGGCGACACCGACAATCCGCAGAGTTTCTTCGTCATCGATCCGGGCAGCGATGCCTATTTCGACTCGCGCTATGGCACCCAGACCTCGGCCTGGGCCGGTTACGGCCAGGTGGACTTCCGTCCGCTCGATGCGCTGACGCTGACCGCCGGCATCCGTTACACGCGCGAGAAGAAGGAGATCGAACGCACCTTCGGCCTGCGCGCCGATCCCGCCGATCCGTTCTTCTACCTGATTCCCGAGGGTACCGGCGCGTCCGAGACCTTCGATGCGACCACGCCGACGCTCTCCGCGGCCTGGCGCTTCAGCCCGCAGCTCAACGTCTACGTGCGCTACGCCGAAGGCTTCAAGAGCGGCGGCTTCAACGGCGAGTACAGCGAGCCGCCCACCGGCAACGAGACGCCGGAGGAGTTCGCCGCGCTGATCGCGCGCAACATCGCCGAGACGCAAACGCCGTTCAAGCCCGAGCAGCAGCAGTCCGTCGAGGTCGGCCTCAAGTCCAGTCTCGCCGGCGGGCGTCTGATGTTCAACGCCGCGGCCTTCCACAACACGCTGGAAGACTTCCAGGCCTCGATCTTCCTCGGTACCGGCGCCGCCGCCACCGCCGTGCGCAACGCCGGCGAGGCGACGATCCAGGGCATCGAGCTCGAAGCGGCGCTGCGTCTGGGCGGCACCCTGCTGATGGCGAACTACGCCTGGCTCGACCCGGAGTACGACGAGTTCATCGACGCCGGCGTCAACGTCGCCGACAACCGCGCCTTCGTCCACGCGCCCGAGCACAGCTTCAACCTGGTGCTCGACAGCGAGCTGCTGCGCCGCGACTGGGGCGTGCTGCGCGCGGTCCTCGACTACGCCTGGACCGACGACTTCTACACCTACCCGTACCAGATCGAGGTGACCAACCCCGGCCTGCAGGTCGCGCGCGATACCGAGGTGCAGGCGCATGGCATCCTCAACGCGCGGCTGGCGGTCGTGGACGTCCCCTTGGGCGATCGTGCGCGCGGCGAGTTCGCGCTATGGGCGCGCAATCTGCTCGACGACGACACCGCGACCAACTTCATCGACTTCGGCCCGGTGTTCGGCAGCCTGACCGTCGCCAACTTCGAGGAGCCGCGCACCTTCGGCATCAGCGGCGTCGTGCGCTGGTAGCGCGCGCCGGCAGCCGGCGCCGCATCTGATCGGGCATGTCCGGCAGCGCCGGGCGTGAGCGTGCCGGTGTCGGCTGCGCAACGCGGCGTCGAGTTCATGCACAATGCGGCGATCCGTCACCGAGCCCAGGGAGAGTCGCCATGCACCACGCCTTCCGATTCGCCGCCGCCGCGATCGCCGCCGGCATGCTGTCGTCCGCGCATGCGGGCAGCGACCAATTCCAGCGCATCGAGTTCTTCGGGTCGTGGGCGCAGATCGACGCGGACGACACCACGACCGAAGAATTCGACGGCATCGGCGGCGGCTTGCGCGTGGTCGGCGGTCAGCGCGTCGGCTTCTTCGGCGACTTCTCCGGCGAGTACGTGCCCACCGAGCGTGACGACGGCGGCGCCGATCTGGACTTCGAAAACTACCGCGCCGGCGCGGGTTGGGGCTTCCCGGCGGGCCCGGTCGGCTTCTTCCAGCTCAAGGCCGAGTACGCGTCGCTACGCACCGAACGGCAAGCGCCCGGGGGAAAGGTCAAGGAATCGCAGGACGGTTACGGCGTGCATCTGCAGTTCGAGCAGGACCTGCCGTACAGCCTCGGCGTGCATGCCTCACTCGGCTATCTCGATCTCGACGACGCCGACGGCATCGAGTACGTGATCGGCGTTCATTGGGTGCCGGACGTGTTCGGCTTCTTCGCCCAATACCGTTGGGACGATCTCGACATCGCGGACAGCGACGCCGAGCTGCGCATCGATACCGTGCGTGCCGGCTTTCGCGTGCCGTTCTGACCGGCCCTACTCGTCGTCCGCTTGCTCGGTGGCAGCGCCGAGTAGGCGCTCGCTGTCGCTCTCCGGCAGCGCCTGCACGGTCTTGAGCCGGCGCGTGATCGCGCGCGTGCGCACGCCGGTGTGATCGAGCTGGTTCGAGGCCTCGTCGAGCTTCCTGCGCACCTTGTCGAGCACGTCGCCGAATTTCTCGAACTCGGTCTTGACCGCGCCCAGCACCTGCCAGACCTCGCTGGAGCGCTTCTCCAACGCCAGCGTGCGAAAACCCATCTGCAGGCTGTTGAGGAAGGCGAGCAGGTTGGTCGGCCCGGCGACGGTCACGCGATGCTTGCGCTGCAAGTCCTCGAACAGCCCCGGCCGGCGCAGCACCTCGGCGTACAAGCCCTCGACCGGCACGAACAGGATCGCGAAGTCGGTCGTGTGCGGCGGCGACAGGTATTTGTCGGCGATGGCCTGCGCCTCGGCGCGGATGCGCCGTTCGAGTGCGAGCGCCGCCGCGGCGGCGGCATCGGGATCGGCGCGTTCCTGCGCCTCGATCAGGCGCTCATAGTCATCGCGCGGGAACTTGGCGTCGATCGGCAGCCACACCGGCGTGGCGTCGTCGTTGCGGCCGGGCAGGCGGATCGCGTATTCGACGCGCTCGTTGCTGCCGGGTTTGGTGGGAATGTTGACGGCGTACTGCTCGACGGTCAGCACCTGTTCGAGCAGCGCGGCGAGCTGCACCTCGCCGAAGATGCCGCGTGATTTCACGTTGGTCAGCACGCGCTTGAGATCGCCGACGCCCGAGGCCAGCGCCTGCATCTCGCCCAGACCCTTGTGCACCTGTTCGAGCCGCTCGCTGACCAGCTTGAAGGATTCGCCGAGCCGCCTCTCCAGCGTCTCGTGCAACTTTTCGTCGACGGTACGCCGCATCTGTTCGAGCTGGTCGGCGTTCTCCTGACGCAGCGTCTTTAAGTTCTCCTCGACGCTGCCGCGCAGGGCCTGCGCCTGCTGGGTCTGCTGCTCGCCGAACTTTGCCAGCGTTTCGGCCTGCTCGCGACGGCCGGCGCGCGCTTCTTCGAGGAACAGTTGCAGACGAGCCGCGAGCTCCTGACGCTGGCGGTCGGCAGCATCGGCGATGTCGCGCCGGGATTGCGCGGACTCCTCGCGCAGCGTGCGTCCCAGACGCTCGATTTCCGTCTGCAGGACCTGCAGCCGCTCGGCATTGCGGTTGCGGCCCAGCAGCAGCACGCCGGCCAGCGCGCCAACCAGCGCGCCCACGAGCGCGGCAGCAGCGACGTACAGCAGCAGTTCCGGGGTCATGTGCCGGGCCTCTCAAGATAGATCGATAAAGGGCACTTCAAGCCCGAGCACGCGCGCGGCCTTGTTCAGGCGTTGATCGAAGCACGCGAAGTGCACGGGCAGGCACACCTCGCGTGCAAACGAGGCGCAGGCCGCCAGTTGCACCGCGTCGTAGCCGCGCAGGGCGAAACTGTCGGCGTAGTCGCCGGCCAGTTCGACCACGGCTTGTGACACTTCGATCACGACATAGGCCGGCCAGTCGCGGGCGAGTGCGCTGCGCGCCGTGGCGATGGCGGTGGCAGCATCCGGCTGTTCGCGCAGTCGACGTGCCAGCGCCGCCTGCGCTTCTGCCCAGGCGATGCGGCAGACGCTGACCGCCTCGGATCGCGTGAGCAAGGCCTCGACGGACGGCGTGTGTGCTTCATCGACGTAGAGCTTGAGCAGCGCCGAGGTGTCGCAGTAGACGATCACCGCGGTCCGCGATCTTCAATGACGATATCGGCAAGGCTCTTGCCGCCCGGAGGCAGCCGTACCGCGCCACCCTGTGGCTTGCCGCCGTTCCAGGTGGCCTTGCCTTCGGCGATGTAGCGGGCCAGCCCGTTGGCCTCGTCGTGCGGGCTCACGCCGATCAGCTTGGCGACGACGCGGCGATGCGAGGTGATCTCGATCGGCCGTCCGCGTCGTGCCTGCGCCAGGTAATGCGAGAGCCGCGCTTTTAGCTCATGAACGGGAATCTGTTCGGCGCTCATTGTGACCATAATCCGAAAGAAGCCCGCCGATTATGGTCACGAATCGTGCTGCCCGGCAATCGGCCTACTCGACGATGGCCGGATGCGGTGGCGTCGGCGCGCCGAGCATGGACCGATGCGACGGCGGCTGGCGGCCTTCGTCGGTGATGCCGTAGCGCTGCGCGAGCTCGGCGCCGATGTGGACCTGGCCGGATTTCTCGGCGCGCGCCGGATCGTTGTACAGCGCGGCAATCACGTGGCCGGTGAACTCCGGCGTCTCGGCGATCTCCCAGAAGCCCGCGTATTTTTGCGGGTCGGCGTCCATCACGCGCCGGGTGCGCTCGGTGCGCAGCATGCCCATCCAGATCGACGCCGTGGCGACGTTGTGCGGCTTGAGATCCACGCCCATGTCCTTGGCGAACTTGTCCACGCCGACTTTCTGCGCGCCATAGGCCGGGCCGTGCATGTAGCAGCTCGCGCCGAAACTGGACGTAAAGGCGATCAAACCGTTTCTTTGTCGAACCATCAGCTTTGCTGCGTACCAGCTCGCGACATAGGCCGAACGCAGACCGACGTCGAGGATGTCGACCAAGTCCAGCGGTTTTTCCCAAAAGCCGCCCTTGTCGATCAGCTTGTCGTGCAAAAACGTGGCGTTGTTGACGAGGATGTCGAGCCGCTCGTGCTCGGCCTCTACGCGCTCGAACAAGGCCTTCACGTCGGCGTCCTTCGCATGATCGACCGCAACCGCGATGCCCTGGCCGCCGGCCTTGGTCACCGCCTCGGCGGTCGCGGCAATCGTGCCGGGCAGCGCGGCGTCGCCTTCCTTGAGCGTACGCCCGGTGACGTAGACCGTCGCGCCGTGCGCGCCCAGTGCAATGGCGATGCCCTTGCCGGCGCCGCGCGAGGCGCCGGTGACGACGGCGACTTTGCCCTTGAGATCCTTGCCCATGTTCAGCTCCTCAACTGGAACTTCATGACCTTACCGGCGGCATTCGTCGGCAGCGCATCGACGAACACGACCTGGCGCGGCACCTTGTAATTGGCCATCCGTTCGCGGCACCAGGCGATGAGCTCGGCCTCGTCCAGACTCTGGTCGGCGCGCCGCACGACGAAGGCCTTGCCGACCTCGCCCATGCGCGCGTCCGGCACGCCGACCACGGCCACCTGCGCGATCGCCGGATGCGCGGCGATCATGCGCTCGATCTCGGCCGGATAGCAGTTGAAGCCGCCGCAGATGTACAAATCCTTGAGGCGATCGGTGATGCGCAGATAGCCGCGCGCGTCGAGTACGCCGACGTCGCCGGTGTGCAGCCAGCCGTCGGCGTCGATCGCCTCACGTGTCGCCGCCTCGTCGTCGAGATAACCCTGCATGACGTTGTAGCCGCGCACGACGATCTCGCCGGACTCGCCGGGGCCGAGCGGCCGGTTGTCGGCGTCGACGCAGCGCAGCTCGATGCCGGGAATCGCCTTGCCCGAGGTCAGTGCGATCGTCTCGGCGTCATCGTGGGCATCGCACAGCGACACCACGCCGCAGGTTTCGGTGAGGCCATAGCCGGTCAGCACCACCTTGAAACCGAGCTCGGCGCGCGTGCGTTCGATCAGGCTCGGCGCGATCGCCGCGGCACCGGTGATGGTCGCGCGCAGGCTCGACAGATCGGTGTTCGCACGCGCCGGATCGTTCAGCAGCGAGATCAGCAAGGTCGGCGGACCCGGCAGCACCGAGATGCGATCGCGTTCGATGCGCCGCAGAATCGCACCGGCATCAAACACGGCGTGCGGCAGCACGGTGCAGCCGGCCAGAAGGCCCGCGAGCCAGCCGACCTTGTAGCCGAAGGCATGGAAGAAGGGATTGACGATGAGGTAGCGGTCGTCCGGGTTCAGGCCGACAGCCTTTGACCACGCCGCGATCACGCGCAGGTTCTGCGCATGGGCTGTGATCACGCCTTTGGGATGGCCGGTCGTGCCCGAGGTGAACAGGATGTCGAGACGGTCACCCGGGGCGACGCGCGCGGCCGCCGCGGCGACGTCTTCGACGCCGCGCTCGTGCGCACGCGCGAGAAACGCCGCCCAGGTGAAATCACCGGCCTCGGCCTGCCCGATCACCACGATCTGCCGCAGGGTCTGCGGCCGATGTGCGCCGAGCACGCTGGGGAAGTGCTGGCCGAGGAAACGCCCGGCGCAGAACAGCACGCGTGCCGCGCTCTTCTCGAGGATGTAGGCGGCTTCCTGCCCCTTCATCCGGGTGTTGACCGGCACCAGCACCGCGCCGAGCGTGTGGATCGCAAGGCCGGCGATGATCCACTCGATGCCGTTGGGTGCCCAGATCGCGACGCGATCGCCGTGCCGAACGCCCAGCGCCGCGAGGGCGCGCGCGGCCTCGATACGGCGTGCATCGAGTTCGGCATAGCTGAGCGTCGCGCCGTCCTCGCCGACGACGGCGATGCGAGTCGCGTGACGAGCGACGGCGTCAGCGAAGGCGGCGGGAACCGAGGCGCTCATGTGCTTGTTTGGAATCCCGGCGCCATGGATGGCGCCGTCTCGTACGGGACGTACATGGCTTCGCGCTCAATCCGCCCACATGAGATAACCGTTGTCGATGCGCAGCTCCGCGCCGTTGATGAAGCGCGATTCGTCGGAGGCGAGGAACAGCACCAGGTTGGCGATGTCCTGCGGCTGGCAGAAGCGCGCCTGGAGTTGCTTGGGGTCTTTTTCGCGGACATAGGCCTGCGAGGCCGGTACGCCGTGGTCGTTCTTGTGCAGGTTGAACACCATCGGGGTAGCGATGCCGTCGGGATGGATGGAGTTGCAGCGGATCTTGTAGAGCCGCGCGCGGCAGTGCGCGGCGACGCTGCGGGTCAGCCCGGCGACGGCGGCCTTGGACGCGCTGTAGGCGCAAAAACTCGATACCCCGCCGATCCCGGCCATGGATGACATGTTGATGATGGACCCGCTCGGTCGCTGCTTCATCGCCTCCAGGCCATACTTGCAGCCGAGGAAGTAGCCATCGGAGTTCACGCGCTGGATCTTCTGCCACAGCGCCAGCGTCGTATCCTCGATGTTCGCCTGGGCGAGGATCGCGGCGTTGTTGACCAGCACGTCGACGCCGCCGAAGGTCTGCTGCGCGGCGGCGATGACGGCGCGCCAGTCGTCTTCCGAGGCGATGTCGTGCTTCACGAACAGTGCGGCCTCGCCGATGGACTTCGCCACCTCGCGTCCGGCCTCTTCGTTGATGTCAGTCAGCACGACCTTCGCGCCCTCGCGCGCGAGCAGGATCGCATCCTCCTTGCCGACGCCGCTGGCCGCGCCGGTAATGATCGCGACCTTGCCGTTCACTCGTCCCATGTTCGCTCCCGTCGTCGTGAATGTGGATCAGTCCGTGCGAGTCGCTGCGTGCCGACCGGCACGCCGGCCCGACCATAGGCAGTCGGCCAGTGACAGGCCGCTGACGTAGCCGTTGGAGGCGACGCCCACCGCCGTGCGCCCGGCCGCATAAAGGCCGGCGATCGTCGAGCCATCGTCGCGGCGCACGAGTCCGCTGCGTTCGTCCACGGCAAGCCCACCCAGCGTGATCGTCGGGCACGGAAAGGTCTTGCTGCCGGCTGAGATGTCGAGCGCGTAGTAAGGCGGCGCATCGAGGCGCGCGCGCATGTCCACGCTCTTGCCGAGTGCATCCATGCGGCTGCCGTCGGCGCAGGCGTTGTAGTCGTCGAGCGTGCGGCGCAAGGCCTCGGCAGGCATTCCGAGTTTCTCGGCGAGCGCCTCGGGCGTGCGCGCGCGCGGCGCGAACAGCATCAGGAACAACGCCGGCACGCTCTGGAAAAACCACAGCCGGCCGAACAGCGCCTCGCGTAGCGCCGCCCGGCGCAGCCTGCGGTCGAGGATCAGCCAAGCGCGGCCGCCGGCCTTCTCCACCATGTCGACGCCCAGGCGCGCGCCGTAGACCTGCTCGTTGCAGAAGCGCTCACCGTCCGGGCCGACGACGATGCCTTTGGGCCAGGCCGTCGGCGGATTGATGAAGCGCCAGGCCGAAACCTTGTGCATGCGAGCGCACTGCCCGCCGACGGAGGCGCCGAGGCGGATGCCGCTGCCGTCGCAGCCGGTGGCTCCCAGGCGCATCGCCGGCAGGTATTGCGGCGCCACCGCGCGCAGCAGCGTGCGGTTGAAGACGAAGCCGCCGGTGGTCAGCACGACGCCGCGCCGTGCGCGCACGCGCAGACGCTTGGCGTGCTGCTGTTCGATCTCGGCCGCTTGCGCGCGCAGCCGGTCGGCCCAGCCGCCGGCGAAGTCATGCACCTTCTCGGCCTTGCGCATCAGCCTCTGGTGCTCGCGCTGCGCGGCGCTGCCGTCCGCGAGCTGATACAACTCGGCGCCGATGACTGCGCCCTGCGCGTCCGTGATCAAGCGCCGCGCCGCGGTCTGGCGCAGCACCGGAATGCCCAGCGCAGCCACGCGGCGTTCGAGCGCACGATACAGCTCGCGGCCGGAATCGATGCCCGGCGCCATCACGCGGTGGCCGCGTGCCGCCGGCTTGGCCTTGGCCGCATACGCCGGCACCGCCTCGTTGCCGGAGTAGTAGTAGTACGTCCCGTTGCGCGGATACGAGGTCTTGGGTGGATTCGGGTTGGCGCGGAACTGCACGCCGATCGACTCCAGCCAGTCGAGCAGCGCGCGGCTGTCGTCGCAGAACGCGCGCAGCGTGGCTTCGCTCACCGCATCGCCGCACTCTTGACGCAGGTAGTCGAACATCGCCTGCGGCGTGTCGTCGACGCCCGCCTCTTTCTGGATGCGCGTGCCGCCACCCAGATACACGATGCCGCCGCTCTTGATCGTCGCGCCGCCGCCGTCGAAGCGTTCGGCAACCACGACGTCGGCGCCAGCTTCTTTCGCGGCGATCGCGGCGGCGCCGCCGGCGGCCCCCAGGCCGACGACCAGCACATCGCAGCTACGGTCCCAGTCGGTCTCGCGCAGGGCGCTGCCGTCCAGCGGCGGCTCGACGGCGAGCACGCCGGGTTCGGCGGACGTCATCGCAATGGCGGCAGCGGTCATGAGCGCGGGATCAGGTATGGCCTGCCGCATTATTTCGAACTGTGCCGGCGCGGCTTCATCCGTCCTGAGTAGGGCGCGCATACCGCATGTGGGTGAGCGATGGCGATCATCGTCGCGGGCGTGCTCATCAAAACGGATGAAGCTACCGCCGAGCTTGGCTTCCGATAATGCCGGCCAGACGACGACACAAAAGGCACGCCCATGAAAATCGAGTCACTGGCCTACGTGCTCGCCGAGACCACGGACATCGGCAAGTGGCAGCACTACGCCGAACAGGTGCTCGGCATGTCCACCGCCAAGGGGCCGGACGGCGCGCTGTATCTGAAGATGGACGAGCGCGAGTTCCGCATCGCCGCGATTCCGGGCGCAACCGATCGTTACCTCGCCTCGGGCTGGGCGCTGGCGCCGGGCGTGGATTTCGACGCGACGGTCGCCGCGCTCGAAGCCGCCGGCGTCGCGGTGACCAACGGCAGCGAGGCCGAGCGCGCGCTGCGCCGCGTCACGCGCATGGTCAAGTTCACCGATCCGTCCGGCAACGCGCACGAGCTGGTGCAGGGCGACACCGGCACGCGCGCGCCCTTCGTGTCGCCGATCGGTGTCGGCGGCTTCAAGACCGGGGCGCAAGGCATGGGACACACCGTGCTGCCGGCGGTGCAGAACTTCGACGCCACCGAGAAGCTGTTCCGCGAGGTGCTCGGCATGGGCGTGTCGGATCGCTTCAACTTCAAACCGGCGCCGGATGCGCCGACCATCCGCATCCATTTCCTGCACGCGTCGAGCGGTCGCCATCACAGCCTCGCGCTCGCCGAGATGCCGGCGCCCAGTGGCTGCGTGCACATCATGGTCGAGGTCAACTCGATGACCGACGTCGGGCTCGCCCACGACCGCCGCGCGCAGCACGGCGTCAAGCTGATGGCGACGCTCGGCGAGCACGAGAACGACCGCATGACCTCGTTCTACATGATGACGCCGGGCAACTTCGCGCTCGAGTACGGCTGGGGCGGCATCAGCGTCGACCCCGGGAGCTGGCGGCCCACCGAGACGCAGCGCGTCTCGATCTGGGGCCACGATTTCTCGGTCGGGTTTCAGTAAATGACCCTGGACAAACGCATGACAGCGGCCGAGGTCGTCGGCACGCTGCGCGACGGCATGACCATCGGCATCGGTGGCTGGGGTCCGCGGCGCAAGCCGATGGCGATCGTGCGCGAGATCCTGCGCTCCGATCTCAAGGACCTGACCGTCGTCGGTTACGGCGGCCCGGACATGGGCATGCTGTGCGCCGCCGGCAAGGTCAAGAAGCTGGTCTACGCCTTCGTCTCGCTGGATTTCATCCCACTGGAGCCATTCTTCCGCAAGGCGCGCGAGGCCGGCGGCATCCAGGCCGTCGAGCTCGACGAGGGACTGCTGCACTGGGGATTGCGCGCCGCGGCCATGCGCATTCCGTTTCTGCCGACTCGCGTCGGGCTCGCCACCGACCAGATCGCCAAGGCCCATCCAGACCTGCGCACGATCACCTCACCCTACGCGGATCGCGAAGTGCTGCTGGCGATGCCGGCGATCCAGCTCGACGTCGCGCTCGTGCACGTGCACGTCGCCGACCGTCTCGGCAACCTGCGGGTATACGCGCCGGATCCCTTCTTCGACGAGCTGTTCGCACGCGCGGCCGAGCGCTGCTATGTCGGCTGCGAGCAGCTCGTCGAGCGCATCGACGGCGACGAGATCGACGCGCGCTTCAACCTCGTGGAGCGCAACCTGGTCAGCGGCGTGGTGCACACCCCGGGCGGTGCGCATCCGACCTCGAACGTCGACATCCGCGGCGCGGGTCTGGGCTACGGCTGGGACGCGGCGCATCTGAAGCGCTACTGCGCGGCCGCGGAGCAAGACGGCGGCTGGCAGCAATACGCGGAGGAATTCCTGCGCGGCGACGAGGCGGCCTACCAGATGGCCGTCGGCGGCCTGGATGCGATCCGCGCACTGCCGCGGCAGGTGTTCTGATCATGACCAGCGCAAGCACATTCACGCTGGCCGAGCTGCTGATCTGCGCCTGCGCCGAAGTCTGGCGCGGTGAGGGCGAGGTGCTCGCGACCGGCATCGGCATCATTCCGCGGCTCGCCCAGGGGCTGGCCAAGCTCACGCACAGCCCGGGGCTGATGATCACCGACGGCGAGGCCTATCTCACCGAAGAACCGGTCGTGCTCGGCGCGAAGGATCACGAGGGCCGCCGCTATGCCGGCTGGATGCCGTATGCACGGGTCTTCGACAACGTCTGGGGCGGCCGCCGTCACGCGCTGGTCGGCCCGGTGCAGGTCGATCGCTGGGGGCAGGCCAACATCTCCTGCATCGGCGAGTTTGCGCGGCCCAAGCGCCAGTTGCTCGGCCTGCGCGGCTTCCCCGGCAACAGCATCAACCACGTCAACTCCTTCTTCGTCCCCAACCACGGTCCGCGCGTGTTCGTCGAGGGCGAGGTCGACGTGGTCTGCTCGGTCGGCTACAAGCGCGAGCGCTGGCCGGCCGGCGTCAAGCCGGACTACATGCGCATCCACCGCATCGTCACCGATCTGTGCGTGATGGATTTCGGCGGGCCGGACCATGCCATCCGCGTCATCAGCCTGCACCCGGGCGTGCGCTTCGAACAGGTTCAGGCGGCGACCGGTTTTCCGCTCGTCAAGGCGGCGGATCTCGTCGAGACCGCGTATCCGACCGAAGAACAGCTCGCGATCATCCGCAGGCTCGATCCGCACGACCTGCGCAGCAAGCAGATCAAGGACAACCCGCCTGGAGTGCGCAAGTGAGTGCGCCCGTCCTCGAAGGCTGGTTCACGCTGGACGCCGAGCCGCGGCTCATCGGCAACCGCTGCCGCCGTTGCGGCACGTACTACTTTCCGAGGCTCAAGACCGGCTTTTGCCGCAACCCGGACTGCGACGGCGAATCCTTCGAGGACACGCCGCTGTCGCGCACCGGCCGGCTGTGGTCCTACACCAATGCGGCCTATGCGCCGCCGGAACCCTACGTCGCGTGCGAGCCGTTCCAGCCCTTTGGCATCGCCGCGGTCGAACTCGAGCAAGAGCGCATGATCGTGCTCGGCCAGCTCGTGCGCGGCACCGAGCTGTCGCGGCTCGCGCTGGGCATGCCCATGGTGCTGGTGCTCGAAGCGCTCGACGACGGCAAGCTGACCTGGAAGTGGAAGGTGGCGACATGAGCGCCGCGCGCGAGATCGCCATCCTCGGTGTCGGCATGCACCCCTGGGGCAAGTGGGGGCGCAACTTCGTCGAATACGGCGTCGCCGCCGCGCGCGCGGCGATCGCCGACGCCGGCGTCCTCTGGCGCGACATCCGCTTCGTCTCCGGCGCGGCGACGATCCGCAACGGCTATCCGGGCCAGGTGGCCGGCGCGACCTTTGCGCAGGCGCTGGGCTGGCAGGGCGCCGAGGTGAACACCTCCTACGCGGCCTGCGCCTCGGGTTCGCAGGCGCTGGCCGCGGCACGCGCGAAGATCCTCGCCGGCGAGTGCGAGGTCGCGCTGGTGATCGGTGCGGACACCACGCCCAAGGGCTTTCTCAGGCCGGCGCCGGGCGAGCGTCCGGACGATCCGGACTGGGTGCGCTTCCGGCTGGGCATCACCAACCCGACCTACTTCGCGCTGTACGCGCGCCGACGCATGGCGCTCTACGGCGACACGCCGCAGGACTTCGCGCTGGTCAAGGTGAAGAACGCCGAGCACGGCCTCGAAAATCCTTATGCGCGCTACAAAAAGCGCTTCACCATCGAGGAGGTGCTGGCCTCGCCGATGGTCGCCGATCCCTTGCGGCTGATGGACGTGTGCGCGACCTCCGACGGCGCGGCCGCGCTGGTGGTGAGCAGCCTCGGCTACGCCGAGCGCATCGGCAAGGCCAAGGCACCGCGCATCGTGGCGATCTCCACGGTGACGCCGAGCTTCCCCTCGGAACTGGTGGAGATGCCGGACATCGCCACCGATTCCGCGGTGGCCTGCGCGCCGCAGTCGTTCCGCGCCGCGCTGCCGAAGAAGGCGTATGAGGAAGCCGGCATCGGCCCGGAAGACGTCTCGCTGGCCGAGGTCTACGACTTGTCCACCGCGCTCGAACTCGACTGGATCGAGGATCTGCAACTGTGCGCGCGCGGCGAGGCATCGGCCCTGCTGCGCAGCGGTGCGACCCGCATCGGCGGCCGCATCCCGGTCAATCCCTCGGGTGGCCTGGCCTGTTTCGGCGAGGCGGTGCCGGCGCAGGCGCTGGCGCAGGTCTGCGAGCTGACCTGGCAGCTGCGCGGTCAGGCCGGTGCGCGTCAGGTCGCGAACGCCAAGGTGGGCATCACCGCGAACCAGGGCCTGTTCGGCCACGGTTCCTCGGTCATCGTCAAGCGCTGATGGCAACCGGGCTCACCACACCGCTGACCGAATCGCTGGGCTGCCGCCATCCCATCGTGCAGACCGCGATGGGCTGGGTCGCCGACAGCCGGCTGGTCGCGGCGACCAGCAATGCCGGCGGCTTCGGTTTTCTCGCCGCGGCGACCATGACCACCGAGACGCTGCGCCGCGAGATCGCCGCGGTGCGTGCGGCCACCGATCGTGCGTTCGGCGTGAACTTCCACATGTTCCAGCCGAACGCGAACGAGGTCATCGAGCTCATCCTCGACAACGCCGATCGCGTGCGCGCGGTCAGTTATGGGCGCGGCCCCAGCGCGGCCACGATCCGTCGCTTCAAGGACGCCGGCGTGCTGTGCATGCCGACCGTCGGTGCGCTCAAGCACGCGGTCAAGGCCGTGGAACTCGGCGCCGACCTCATCACCGTGCAGGGCGCCGAGGGCGGCGGGCATACCGGCGCGGTGCCGACCACGCTGCTCTTGCCGCAGGTGCTCGACGCCGTGAAGGTGCCGGTCGTCGCCGCCGGCGGTTTCCACAACGGCCGCGGGCTGGCGGCGGCGCTGGCCTATGGCGCGGCCGGCATCGCGATGGGCACGCGTTTTTTGATGACCGCGGAATCGCCGGTGCCGCGCAGCACGCTGCAGAAGTACATCGAGGTCGATGACCCCGCGCGCATCCGCGCGTCGACCGCGGTGGACGGACTGCCGCAGCGCATGATCGACAACCCGTTCCTGCGCAAGCTCGAACAGGGGGGGCTGCTGCGGCGCCTGTTCGTCGCGCTCTTTAGCGCCTGGCGCTGGCGCGCGCACACCGGCATGTCGCCGGCGCAGATGGTCAAGACCTTCTTCGCGGCGCTGCGCGAGGGCGATGGCGCGATCCAAACGATGATGGCGGCGAATGCGCCGATCCTGATCCAGCGCGCGATGGTCCAAGGCCATCCGGACGAAGGCGTGCTGCCCTCGGGGCAGGTCGCTGCCGTACTCGACACGCTGCCGCCGGTGGCCGAGGTGATCGAGGCCATCGTGCGCGAAGCACAAGCACGCCTCGCTGCGCTCGGCGCCCTGTCCCGACCCTGCGGTCCCCCCGCTGCCGCGAGCCGGAGCGGGGAAGGGGAGGAGGCGGCGCGAAGCGCCGTGGCGCACGCGCAGACGAAGGAATCGACATGACTGCTCCATTCTCGACCACCCTCACCGACGGCATCGCCGAACTGGTGATCGACCGCCCGCCGGTCAATGCACTCGACGCTGCCGGCTGGCACGCGCTCGCCGACGAGATCGAACGCATCGGCCGCGATCCGGCGGCGCGCGTGATCGTGATCCGTGCCGAGGGCCGCGGATTTTGCGCCGGCGTCGACATCAAGGAACTCGACAAACATCCCGAGAAGATCGTCTCCGTCAACGCCGGCAACTACCGCACGTTCAAGGCGGTGCACCGCAATCCCTTGCCGGTGATCGTCGCCGTGCACGGCTTCGTGCTCGGCGGCGGCATCGGCATCACCGGAGCGGCGGACATCGTCGTCGCCAGCGAGGACGCGAGCTTCGGCGTGCCCGAAGTCGACCGCGGCGCGATGGGCGGCGGCGCCCACCTGCAGCGTCTGTTCCCGGTGCAGAAGGTGCGCATGATGTATTTCACCGGCGAGCCGATCGGCGCGGCCGAGGCGTATCGCCTGGGGGCGGTCGAGCGCGTGGTGCCGCGCGAAGAGTTGCGCGACGCCGCACTGGCGATCGCGCGCACGATCGCGGCGAAGAGCACGGCGATGATCCGGCTCGCCAAGGAGTCCCTGAACGGCATCGAGGACGGCAACCTCGAAGACAAATACCGCTGGGAGCAGGGTTTCACCCTGCAGGCCTACAGCGAGAAGGACTCCGCCGAGACGCGTCGCGCCTTCGTG
Source organism: Sinimarinibacterium thermocellulolyticum (assembly GCF_040327995.1). Taxonomy (NCBI): domain Bacteria; kingdom Pseudomonadati; phylum Pseudomonadota; class Gammaproteobacteria; order Nevskiales; family Nevskiaceae; genus Sinimarinibacterium; species Sinimarinibacterium thermocellulolyticum. The sequence continues at coordinate 61,856 of NZ_JBEPIJ010000013.1, forward strand.
GAGAAACGGGCAGCGCGGTTCGAGGGCAAGACGTGAAGCCGAGAACAACCCGTGCCGCCGCAGCGTGTTTCGAAGGTCCGGGCCATGGATGGCGCGGTCCGGTATAGGACATTCCGATGAGGCTGGAATACACCGAGAAGCAAAACCGCTTCCGCGCGGAAGTGCGCGAATGGCTCGCGGCAAACCTGCCCGCGAAACCGCTCGCGAGCTTCGATACCCCCGAGGGCTTCGAGCAGCACCGCGCCTGGGAGCGCAAGCTCGCTGAGAAAGGCTATTCGGCCGTCACCTGGCCCAAGGACTACGGTGGCCGCGGCTGCGATCTCATCGAGTGGCTGATCTTCGAGGAGGAGTACTGGGCCGCGGGCGCGCCGCTGCGCGTCAACCAAAACGGCGTGTTCCTGCTGGCGCCGACCTTGATGGAGTACGGCACGCCCGAGCAGAAGGCGCGCTTTCTGCCGCGCATGGCCACGGGCGATGACATCTGGGCCCAGGGCTGGAGCGAGCCCGGCGCCGGCTCGGACATGGCGGCGATCCGCAGCCGCGCGGTGCGCCGCAACGGGCACTACGTGGTCAACGGCCAGAAGGTGTGGTCCACGCGCGCAGTGTGGGCGGACTGGCTGTTCGGCCTGTTCCGTACCGATCCCGACTCGCAGCGCCACCACGGCCTGAGCTTCCTGCTGCTGCCGCTGAAGACGCCGGGCATCACGATTCGCCCGATCAAGCAGCTCAACGGCCTGCCGGGTTTTGCCGAGATCTTCTTCGATGATGTGCAGGTGCCGGTCGAAAACCGCGTCGGCGACGAGGGCGCCGGCTGGAGCATCGCCATGGCCACGGCGGGCTTCGAGCGCGGGCTGATGCTGCGCTCCCCCGCGCGCTTCCAGCAGACCGCGCGTCAACTGGTCGATCTGTACCGCCGCCACCGCGAGACGGCCGATGCCGACCCCGGCATCCGCGACGCCGTGATCAAGAGCTGGATGGATGCCGAGGCCTACGCACTGGCGACCTATCGCACCGCGTGCCGGCTCGCCAAGGGCGGCCAGATTGGCGCCGAGGCGAGCACCAACAAGATCTTCTGGTCGGAGCTCGACCTGCTGATGCACGAAACGGCGATGCGCATCCTCGGCGCGCGCGGCGAGCTGATGCCCAACGCGCCCGACGGCGGCGACATCGGCGCCTGGCTCGATGGCTTTTTGTTCTCGCTCGCCGGGCCGATCTACGCGGGCACCAACGAGATCCAGCGCAACATCATCGCCGAGCGCATGTTGGGATTGCCCAGGGCGTAAACAGATGGACTTCACCTTCGACGAGCAGCAGCTCGCCTTCCGCGACGCGATCCGCAAGTTCCTGATGGTCGAGGCGGCCCCCGAGTGGCTGCGCGAGATCTGGGAGACCACCGAGACCGGCCGCAGCGCCGAGCTGCGCGCCAAGCTGGCCGATCAGGGCCTCACCGCGCTGTCGGTGCCCGAGGAATTCGGCGGCATCAACGGCGGCGATCTGGACTGGGTGCTGGTGCAACAGGAGCTGGGTTATTTCGCCATCCCCGATTCGCTGACCGCCACGGCCTATCTCGCCGTGTATCTCTTGCAGCGATTGCCGGCCGACGTGGAACTCAAGCGCCAGTGGTTGCCGCGCATCGCCTCCGGTCAGGCGCGCGTGGCCGTCGGCCATCCGATCAACCCGATGGTCGCCGACGCCAAGAACGCCGATCTTCTGCTGCTCTGGCACGAGGACGAGGTGCACGCCCTGCGGCCCGAGCAGGCCAAGCTGCGCCTGAATCCGAGCATCGACCTGTCACGGCGCCTGTACAAGGTGGAGTGGACGCCCACTGCGGCCACGCGCTCGTGCAAGGCGGCGCTCGGTCATAAGCTGTGGGCGGGTGTGATCGATCGCGCGGGGCTGGCCATCAGTGCGCAACTGATCGGGCTGGCGCAGCGCATGCTCGACCTGGGCGTGGACCACGCGGCGCAGCGCAAGCAGTTCGGCAAACCGATCGGCAGCTTCCAGGCGGTCAAGCACCACATGGCGGACGTCGCGGTGAAGATCGAATTCGCCGAGCCGGTGGTGCACCGCGCCGCCTATGCGCTCGCCCATGACGATCCGCGCGCGGCGCTGTACGTCTCGCAGGCGCGGCTCGCCGCCGGCGAGGCCGCCCTGCTCGCCGCGCGCAAGAGCATCCAGGTGCACGGCGCGATGGGCTACACCTGGGAAGCCGATCTGCAGATGTTCATGAAGCGCGCCTGGGCGCTCAACGCGACCTGGGGCGACGCCAAGTTCCACAAGGCACGGGTTGCGGCGGCGGTGCTCGGCGATGACGCACGCCTGGGGCCCGGTGCGACCTTCATCGATCGCTGAAGACGACCGTATCCTTCACGTCTCACGCATCACGTCTCACGTCTCACGGAGCTAAAAAATGGCCGAAGCCTACATCGTCGATGCCCTGCGCACGCCCACCGGCAAGCGCAAGGGCAGTCTCGCCCACCTGCACGGCGCCGATCTGGGCGCCCACGTGCTCAAGGCACTGGTCGCGCGCAATGCCATTCCCGCCGAGGACTACGACGACGTGATCTTCGGCTGTCTGGACGCGATCGGGCCGCTCGCCGGCAACATCGCGCGCACCTGCTGGCTCGCCGCCGGTCTGCCGCTGCACGTGCCCGGTGTGACCATCGACCGCCAGTGCGGCTCTTCGCAGCAGGCGGTGCATTTCGCCGCTCAGGCGGTGATGTCCGGCACGCAGGACGTGATCGTCGCCGGTGGCGTGCAGACGATGACGCAGATCCCGATCGGCTCGGCCATGGTCTGCGCCAAGCCGCTCGGCTTTTCCGATCCGTTCTCCGGCTCCAAGGGCTGGGTGGAGCGCTTCGGCAACGCGCCGGTGTCGCAGTTCCATGGCGCGCAGATGATGGCCGATCACTGGAAGCTCTCGCGCCAGGACATGGAGGCTTTCGCATTGGAGTCGCACCGCCGCGCGCGCCGCGCGCAACGCGAAGGCCGCTTCGATCGCGAGCTGGTGGAGATCGCCGGGCTCAAGGTCGACGAGACCGTGCGCGACACCTCGCTCGAACAGATGGCCGCACTCGAACCGCTCGCGCCCGGCGGCACCATCACCGCCGCGGTGTCGAGCCAGACCGGCGACGGCGCCGCGGCCATGCTCATCGTCTCGGAGCGGGCGCTCAAGCGCTATGGGCTCAAGCCGCGCGCGCGCATCCACCACATGAGCGTGTACAGCGACGATCCCATCATGATGCTCAGCGCGCCGATCCCGGCGACCCGGGTCGCGATGAGGAAGGCCGGGATGCGGCTCGAGGACATCGACCTCGTCGAGATCAACGAAGCCTTCGCCCCGGTGCCGATGGCCTGGCTCAAGGAAACCGGCTATCCGCACGAGAAGACCAACGTCAACGGCGGCGCGATCGCGCTCGCCCATCCGCTCGGCGCCACCGGCGTCAAGCTGATGACCACGCTCTTGCACGAGCTGGAGCGCACGCGCGGCCGCTACGGTCTGCAGACCATGTGCGAAGGCGGCGGCGTCGCCAACGTCACCATCATCGAGAGGCTCTGAGCATGGGGATTTGCAGCGACCGCAGCATCATCATCACTGGCGCCGGCGCCGGCCTGGGCCGTGCCTATGCGCTGGCGCTGGCCGCCGAGGGCGCGGGCGTGGTCGTCAACGACATCAAGGCCGATGCCGCCGAGGCGGTCGTCGGGGAGATTCGCAAGGCCGGTGGACGAGCCATCGTCAGCGCCGACGACATCACCACCATGGACGGCGCCGCGCGCATCGTCCAGGCCGCCGTCGACGCCTTCGGTGACGTGCACGGCGTGGTCAACAACGCCGGCATCGTGCGCGACCGCATGTTCGCGTCGATGACCGAGGAGGATTGGGATCTGGTCATCAAGGTCCACCTCAAGGGCCATTTCTGCATCGCCAGCCATCTGGTGCGCCGCTGGCGCGACCAGTCCAAGGCCGGGCAGACGGTCGATGCGCGCATCATCAACACCAGCTCCGGCGCCGGCCTGCAAGGCTCGGTGGGTCAGAGCAACTACGCCGCGGCCAAGGGCGGCATCGCCACGCTGACCCTGGTGCAGGCCGCCGAACTGCGCCGCTACGGCATTACCGTCAACGCGCTGGCGCCGGCCGCGCGCACCGGCATGACCGAGCCGGTGTTCGGCGCGATGATGAAAAAGCCGGACGATCCGCTGGCTTTCGACCACTACGCGCCGGAGAACGTGGCGCCGCTGGTGGTGTGGCTCTGCAGCCCGCTGTCCGCGCACGTCACCGGGCGCGTGTTCGAAGTCGAAGGCGGAAAAGTCTCGATTGCCACCGGCTGGCGCACCGGCCCGGTGCGCGACAAGGGCGCGCGCTGGCAGCCGGCCGAGCTCACCGACGTGATCGACGCACTGATCAAGGAAGCCCCGCCGGCGCAGAAGGTGTACGGCACGTGAGCAGCGCGCGGCGGTGGTCGTGCGCGGCGCAGGCCGTGCTTCGCGCATGAGCGAGGACGCCGCGGCGCCGGTGAGCGCCGGAAGCGATCCGGCGGCCTATCGGTTCTGGGTGCCCGAGCACGTGCGCTTTGCCGATCTCGACCTGATCGGGCATGTCAACAACAAGGCCTACGCCACCTATGCCGAGAGCGGGCGTGCGGCCTTTTTGCGTCACATCGGCCTGTGGCGGCCAGACGCCGCGCGCCAGAGCGTCGTCGTGCGTCTACAAATCGACTACCGGCAGGAGCTGCACTATCCGGCCGAGCTGCGCATCGGTGTGCGTGTGCTGGACATCGGCCGGCGCTCATTCACGCTCGGGCTCGGCATCTTCCACGGCGAGCGCTGTGCGGCCACCGTCGTCACTGTGTTCGCGCGCGTCGATGCAAGGACCCGCCGCGCGGTCGAGCTCGATGACGCCGAGCGCGCCGCACTGGGCGAGTATCGCGCGCATGCTCTGGGCGGATGAGGCCGCGGCACTCGGTGGCGGAGCATCCCCGTGACCGGTGCCCGGCGACGCGCCGATCCCGATCCGCGGCGCCGACCCGTGACCTCACGCCGCCCGCGCCGTCGTGCGCACGGCGTCGAGCGTGCGCAGCAGTTCCTCCAGATCCGCCGCCCCGAAGAGCGCATCAGGCCCTTGGGGCGTGAGATCGGTGAACGGCGATTCGTAGAGCCTCGTCGCGTCCACCACGCCGTGCCCGGTCAGGTGATCGACGATCAGGTTCACGAATTCGAGTTGATTGGCGCTCAGCGTCCTGCCATCGATGAACTGCGCCAAGACTTGTTTGGCTGCCGCCCGGTCCATGCCGACGAGGGAGCGCACCAATAGCCCCAAACCTTGGGCATCCTCGGCCGCCTGCTGGATGTCTCGCGGCTCAGCCGCCCCGCTATCCGCCAGCAGGCTTGAGCTCCGCAAGATCGGTCCGCGTGAGCGGCCGGTTCGTGTGCAGCTTGGCCACGGCGACGTGATCCAGGTGCTCGCCAAGGAACGCCCGCACTTTCGCAATGAACGGGGTTTGATCCGCGCCGACGACGAAGCCGGAAAGTGCGAACTCGCGCCCATCGCCCGTCCGGTCTTCGAAAGGTAATTCCTAACCTTTTGCGGACCAGAATGGGACGTCGCTCCTGGATCGAGATCTGCTTGAACGGCTCGCGCAGTTGCTCCTCCAGCGCACCGCAGCCACGCGCCAGTCGGTAGACCGCTCCCGCGAGACCGCGCTGGTATCGGGCAGGAACCGCTGCCGGTACGACGGCACGCCCAGCACGAACGACTCCAGCAGGCGTCCCTTCGTCGCGGTGGGCAGTCGTACCGAGTCCCACACCGACGTCCACGTGAAACGCAGCCGATGGGTGCGGCACTTCAGTCGCCGGTGATCATGCGCGCAGGTCGTGCCGTGTTCGCGGGGGCCTCATGGTGCCCGGCGTGGTGGCGCACGGGCCGGTGCGGTGCCGGCGCCGAGTCTGCGCCGGCGATCGTCTCAACGGGTGAAGCCCGAGCGCCTCGGGGCTGCGGATAATGCGGAAATCTCCCCCGGCCTTTTTGCGCATGCGACTCGCGCTCACCGACGATCAGCTCATGATCCGCGACGCCGCCGAGCGTTTTCTCGGCGACGTCAGCGATTCCGCCGCCGTGCGGCGGGCGATGGCGGGTGAGCTCGGTTACGAGCCCATGGTGTGGCGGCGCATCGCCGAGGAGTTGGGCTGGTGTGCGCTGGCCATCGACGAGCGCTACGGCGGGCTCGGGCTCGGCCCGGTGGAGCTGGTGCTGATCCAGGAGCAGGCGGGGCGGCGGCTCTTGTGTGCGCCGTTCTTCAGCACGGTGTGCGTTGCCGCGACGCTGATCGACGCGATCGGCACCGACGCCGCGCGCGCACAGTGGTTGCCGAGAATCGCCGCCGGCGCCTGCACGCTGGGCGTACCGTTGTACGGTGCGTTCGATGCCGCCGCGAGCGAGGTGCGGGCGCTCGGCGCGCACGTCGATGGCGCTCGCGTGCGTCTCGACGGCATGGTCGCGCAGGTGGCGGACGGTGCGAGCGCGGATGTGCTGCTGTTGCTCGCCAAGACCGAAGGCGGGTTCGGCCTGTTCGCGGTGGAGCGCGGTGCGCCGGGCGTGGAGATCGCCGCGCTGCCGACCTTCGATCGCACGCGGCGCTTTGCGCGCGTGCATTGCGACGGCGTTCCCGCACGGCGCATCGACGATGCTGCGCGCATCGCCAAGGGGTTGCCGCGCGCCGCGGCCTTGCTGCGCCTGTATCTTGCCGCCGAGCAGCTCGGTTGCGCGCAGCAGTGCCTGGATCTGACCGTGGCGTACACGGCGCAGCGCCGGCAGTTCGGCCGCCCGATCGCCGCGTTCCAGGCGGTCAAGCACCGCTGTGCGCAGATGATGGTGAAAATCGAGGCCCTGCGCTCCGCGGTCTACGGCGCCGCCGCCGCTGCCGCCGATGCGCGCGTGCCGACGCGCGCGCTGGCCATGGACTGCACCATGGCGCGCCTGATCGCGGTGGATGCCGCGTTCTACTGCGCCCAGGAGGCGATCCAGCTCCACGGTGGCGTCGGCTTCACCTGGGAATACGATCCCCAGCTCTACTTCAAGCGCGCGCTGGCGGCGGCGAACTGGTTCGGCAGGGCCGAGCACCTCGCGGCCGAACTGGCCGACGCGGTGTTCGAGGAGGGCGTATGAATCTCGATCCGACCCCCGCCGACGAGGCCTTTCGCGCCGAAGTCGCGCAATGGCTGCGCACGCACCTGGTCGGCGAGTTCGCCGCGCTGAAATTCCGTGGCGGCCCCGGTGACGAGGAGTACGAGCCGGCGCTGCGTAAACGCTGGGAGCAGGAACTCGCCGCCGGCGGCTGGACCTGCGTGGGCTGGCCGCGCGAATTCGGCGGCCGCGGCCTGTCGATCGAGCAGCAGGTGATCTTCCACGAGGAATACGCGCGCGCCGGCGGACCCGGGCGCATGGGCCACATCGGTGAGGGCCTGATCGGCCCGACGCTGATCCAGTTCGGCACGCCGGCGCAGCAGCGGCGCTTTCTGCCCGAGATCGTCGCCGGACGGGAGTTCTGGGCACAGGGCTATTCCGAGCCCGGCGCCGGATCGGATCTCGCCAACGTGCAGACGCGCTGCTGGCAGCAGGCCGATGGCTCATGGTGCGTGCAGGGCCAGAAGATCTGGACCTCGCTCGCGCACGAGTCCGACTGGATCTTCGTGCTCGCGCGTTCCGAGCCCGGCAGCAAGGGCAACAAGGGCCTGAGCTTTCTGCTCTTGCCGCTGGATCAGCCGGGCATCGAGATCCGGCCGATCCGGCAGCTCGGCGGCGGCGCCGAGTTCAACGAGGTGTACTTCGACGGCGCGCTGGCGCAGGCCGACCATATCGTCGGCGCGCCAGGCGAGGGCTGGAAGGTGGCCATGGGACTGCTCGACGTCGAGCGCGGGGTTTCGACGCTCGGCCAGCAGATGCGCTTTGCCCACGAACTCGCATTGATCATCGAGGCCGCCCGGCGCAACGGCCGAGCGCGCGATCCGGCGATCCGTGCGCGCATCGCGCACGCCTGGTGCGGGCTGCGGGTGATGCGCTATAACGCCCTGCGCATGCTGGCGCCTTCCGACGGCAACCCCCTCGGTCTGCGCCGCGAGGCGCTGATCTACAAATACTACTGGTCCAACTGGCACCGCGACTTGGGTGAGCTGGCCATGGACGTGCTCGGCGCCGAGGGCAGCGTGATCTCCGACGACCCGGCGGTGCGCCCATTACAGCAAATGGCCTTCTTCTCGCGCGCCGACACGATCTACGCCGGCACCAACGAGATTCAGCTCAACTTGATCGCCGAGCGCGGCCTTGGCATGCCGCGCGAGCCGCGACCGGCGGGCTGAGCGTCGGCAGCGCCGATGCCATAGCGTTGCCGATACGCGCTCGGCGTGCAGCCGGCCTTGGCGCGAAAGGCGCGGGCGAAGTTGGCGGAGTCGTGAAAGCCTAGCGAGTAGGCGATCTCCGTCACGCTCATCTGACCGGCAGCCAGGCGCTCGCAGGCGAGTTCGAAGCGGACCCGGGCCAAGAGTTCGCGGTAGCAGGTGCCTTCGCGTTCGAGATAGCGGTTGAGCGTGCGCGTGGTCAGGTTCAGCATCTTCGACAGCTCTTGCAGCGTTGGCACGCCGTCGCCCATCTCGCGTATCGTCATCATCACCCAGTCGGAAAAGCGCCCCACCCGCGTGACCTGTCGCGCGAGCGAGCGGCAGCGCTCCTCCGCCACTTGCAGCGCGTTGGGATCGGACAGCCGCAACGGCAGCGTTCGCAGATGGCCGAACAGCGTCAATCGCACCTGCGGACTGGCGTTTGCATCGAAGTGACACTCCACGTCGCGCAGCGCCCGATAGCGGCACAGGTGCGCAGGCTCGGGCATCGACAGCGTGAGCCGGGACCGTGGGCGATGTCCGCCCGTCAGATCGTCGATGTCGCGCAGCGCGGCGATGGCGATCGCTTCGAGATGAAAGTCGAGACACGCGCGGCTCATGCCGATCACCGGCGTGAACAGCAGCTCGCTACGACCGGTATCGATGGTGTACCGCAGGCGGAAGCTCGGCATCACCAGACGAAAGTAGCGCGCGACGAAGCGCAGCGCGTCCTCGAGCGTCGGGCAACTGAGCATGCCGAAGCCGACGATGCTGTGCGTGCTCACCGACAGCAGCTGGCCGAGCTCGAAGGCGGTGTCGGAGCGGGCGCCGGCGTCGAGCAGATGGTTGATCAGCTCGTCCACCTGCGCGAAGGGGATGCTCGCGTCGGGCTGCTGCAGTTCGGATTCGGACAAGCCCAGGTCGCGCAGGCAGGCGCGCAGATCGACGCCTTGGCGCGGCAAGACCTCGGCCAGTCTCAAGTAGTAGCGGGCGGGGACCCGAAGCGGCGTGCCCCCGCGTGCGGGTGGTCGCGGCATGGTGCTCCTGTGAGGCTGTCGCATCGTAACAGGTCGGTGTCCGCTCATGACAGGCCATCGCTGCCCCGGCGCTTGCAATATGGCCATGGTGCAGACGAAGGTACGTGCGCAGGAGACTGACGATGGACACCGTGCTCGGTTCGCGGACATCACCCGATGCGGTGTGGATCGACCGCAAACGTTACTGGTGGCTGCTGAGCCCCGCGCTGCCATTGCTGGCGCTGACGGCGCTGGTCGGCGGCCATCTGAGCGCTCAGGGGGCTTGGTACTGGCTGATGCCCGTCGTGTTCTACGGCGTCGTTCCCCTGCTCGACTGGCTGATCGGTGCCGATCCGGTCAATCCCCCCGAGCGTGCCGTGCCGATGCTAGAAGCCGATGCCTACTACCGCCGCATCGTGTTCGCATACATCCCATCGCAGTACGCCGTGACCGTCTACGGGGCCTGGCTCGCGGTGAACGGCGATCTCGCGGCGTGGGAGTGGATCGGAGTGCTCGTCACGGTGGGCCTCATCAACGGCGTGGGCATCAACACCGCCCACGAGCTTGGCCACAAGACTAACCGGCTCGAGCGCTGGCTGGCCAAGCTCACACTCGCGCCGGTCGCTTACGGTCACTTCTTCATCGAGCACAACAAGGGGCATCACAAGCACGTCGCCACGCCCGAGGATCCGGCGAGCGCACGCATGGGGGAAACGTTCTGGGCGTTCTTGCCGCGTACGGTGATCGGCAGCTTTCGCTCGGCGTGGCGCATCGAAAGCGCCCGTCTGCGGCGCGACGGCAAGCCGGTGTGGTCCTTGCACAACGAGATTCTGCAAGCCTACGCGATGACGGCGCTCCTGTTCGGCGCCTTGGCGGCGTGGTTGGGTCCGTGGGTGCTGGTGTTTCTTTCCCTGCAGGCGGCTTACGGTGCCAGCTTGCTCGAGGTGGTCAATTATGTGGAACACTACGGTCTGCTGCGTCTCAAAGACGCGAGTGGTCGATACGAACGTTGCCAGCCACGGCATTCGTGGAACAGCAATCACGTGGTTACCAATCTGCTCCTGTACCAGCTTCAGCGGCACTCCGATCACCACGCCAACCCCACGCGTCGCTATCAAAGCCTGCGTGACTTTGGCGACGCACCGCAGCTGCCTTCCGGATACGCGTCGATGATCTTGATCGCGTACTTCCCACCACTGTGGTTCCGCCTGATGGATCCCCGGGTCGTCCGTCACTACGGCGGTGATCTGACCAGGGCCAATCTGCATCCGCCCCGTCGCAGGCGACTGCTGCGCCGCTGGATGAACCGCGACGAAGCGTCCGTGGCAGTGCTCAGCGCGGCAAGGCCCGAGCGTGGCTCGGCGTCGCCGCCCGCGCCGCCTGCCCTGCACCGCCACCGCTGCCCGAATTGCGACTTCGTCTACGACGAACGCACGGGATGCCCCGAGGAGGGATATCCCGCCGGCACCGCCTGGTCCTCGCTGCCGCCGGACTGGTCGTGTCCGCAGTGCGCCGTTCGTGACAAGATCGACTTCGTTGCGCTCGAATCCGAGCCCTTGGTCTGATCGTAACGATCGGAGACGGATCGGAGCCGTTGACTCCAGCCTAGCCGGGGAGATCTATGCACGATTCGCGAAGCGCATTTGCGCGGGCCTTCGTTCGCCTGACCGAGCCTTTGGTCTTCAAGCGGCGTTGGTTCACCTTGTCCGTGCTCTTTGCAATCACGCTCCTGCTCGGCTGGCACGCCAGTCATCTACGCATCGACGCCGGCTTCGAAAAGCAGATCCCGCTGCACCATCCCTACATCCAGATCTACAAAAAGTACGAACGGGAATTCGGTGGCGCGAATACGACGCTGGTCGCTCTCACGCAGAAGCAAGGCACGATCTACAACGCGGCGTTCATGCAGACACTGCGCGCCTTGACCGACGCTGTGTACTTCACACCCGGCGTCGATCGCGCACGCGTGAGTTCGATCTTCACGCCGGACGTTCGTTACCTCGAAGTGGTGGAGGGTGGTTTCGCCGGCGGCAACGTGGTTCCCGCCGACTTTACGCCGACGAGCGAAATGCTCGAGCGGGTGCGCGCCAACGTCGAAAAAGCGGGCATCATCGGCCGGCTGGTGGCCAACGACCAGACCGGCGCCATGGTGTTCGCAGAGTTGCTCGAGCGTCACCCGGTCACCGGCGAGAAGCTCGACTACGTCAAGACCGCGCACCGCCTCGAGGACATCCGTCGGCGCTTCACCAGTCCCACGCTTTACGAATACCGCTTGCGCGAAGCGGTCGCGCCTTTCGCGGCCGGCTCGGTCGTTCGCACCACTTATCACGACGAGCGTAACCTGTTCTTTGCGTGGCGCAGCGTCGAGATCCCGCTCGATCCCACCGACTCCGCCAGCGCCTCGCTGCGCGTGCGTGGCGCCGATCTCGACGTCATCGAGCGATCCAATCCCGACTACAACCCGCAGATCGACATCCACATCATCGGCTTCACCAAGGCCGTCGGTGACATCGCCGACAGTGCGCTCGAAGTCTTCGGGTATTTTGGCATCACCGCGTTCTTGGTCTGGCTGTTGCTCGCGTGGTATTGCGGATCACTACTCGTCGCTCTGATGCCGACGGTCTGCGGTCTGCTGGCCGTGACTTGGGAGCTCGGCCTCATGCACCTGTTCGGCTTCGGCCTCGATCCCTTCGCGATCCTGATGCCGTTCATCGTGCTCGCCATCAGCACTTCCCACGGCATCCAGATCACCAACTTCTGGCTCAACGAGTCCGCAGACAACGGCCTGAACGCCTTCGACGCGGCGGTGGCCACCTATCGCCGACTGGTGATCCCGGGTCTGTCTGCGCTGGCGACCAATTTCGTCGGCTTTGGCACGATCTTTCTGATTCCGATCGACATCATCCAGGAGATGGCGGCCAATGCCATGTTTGGCCTGGTCGCGATCGTACTGTGCAAGAAGGTCTTGCTGCCCTGCCTGCTCTCGTTTGCCAGGCTCAAAAACCCGCGACGCTTTCGCGAATACCAGCATCGTCGCGACGAGCGCTTGAAGCCGATTTGGCATGCGCTGTCCGCCATCACGATCCGACCGGTCGCTGCAGTAGTGATTCTACTGGGCGCCGGACTGTGGATCGCGGGGCAGTGGGTGGCGCGCGACCTGAAGATCGGTGAACTGCACGACGGCGTTCCCGAACTGCGGCCGGATGCCCGCTACAACCTTGACTCGGCCCGAATCGTCCGCGATTTTTCCATCGGTGTGGACGTGCTCAAGGTCATCGCCGAAGGTAAGCCGGACGGGTGTATCGATCACCGGATCCTGTCGGAAATGGACCGGCTTTCGTGGCACATCGAGAACACGCCCGGCGTGCAGTCCACCCTCTCGCTGCCAGCGCTGCAGCGCAAGGTCTACAACAGCTTCATGGAGTCGAACCCCAAGTTCAATACACTGCCTCGCGAGAGCGGCGCCCTGGTCGTGACGGTGCAGCCGTTCCCGAGTTCGACGGGCCTGCTCAACGAAGACTGCAGCGCGATGCCGGTACTGATCTTCACCGAGGATCACAAGGCCGAGACCATCGACGTGATCATCGACAGCATCGAGGCCTTCAAGGCACAGCAGGCGGACGACAGCCCCGTGACCTTCCAACTCGCCAGCGGCAATGTCGGGGTCATGGCGGCGGTCAACGACGTGATCAAACAGACCGAGTACACCGTGCTGCTCTGGCTGTTCATCGGCATCGGTGCTTGTGTCGCACTGTCGTTCCGCAGCTTCGCCGCGCTGGTCTGTGTACTCGTGCCCCTGGCCCTGGTCCACGTGGTGAGCTATGCGGTCATGGTGTGGCTGGAAATCGGCGTGAAGTTCTCCAATCTCGCCGTGGCGGCCTTTGCCGCGGGCATCGGTGTCGACTACGGGATCTACATCTACAGCGTGCTCGAAGAAAACGTGCTACTCAAGGGCATGCCATTGCGGGCCGCCTATGCCAATACGCTGCATCAGACCGGCAAGGCAGTCATCTTCACCGCGCTGACACTCGGTGCGACCGTGTGCACCTGGATGTTCTCGAATCTTCAGTTCCAGGTCGACATGGGCATTTTGTTGACGTTGATGTTCTTTGCCAACGCGATCGCCGCAGCCGTTCTGCTGCCGGCCTTCGCCACCTTTTTGCTCAAGCCACCCAAGGAGCCGGTCGTGCTCAATGACCGTGCCCAGATGGGGCCCGTGGTGACGGGGTGACTTGAGCGATTCGCGCGGTCAGTCATCAGGGCCATATCGAGAGGAGCGTCATGATCACGAAGAAAAGTGCATTGCGAGCCATCGCCGTGGGTACGGTCGTTTCGATCGGTGCGGCTGGCGGGTCTGCTTGGGCAAAGGTCAGCGCCGAGGAGGCCGCGCAACTCGGCAAGAAGCTCACACCGATCGGTGCTGAGCGCGCCGGCAACGCCGAGGGAACGATCCCGGAATGGCAACCAGCACCGCAGCGCGGCGAGATCAAGCCGATGTTCCCGTCCAATCCGGACATCGACGGCGACAAGATCCTGTTCACCATCACACAGGCCAACGTCGCCCAGTACGCGGACAAGCTCAGTGAGGGCCACAAAGAGCTGCTGCGGCGCTACGACACGTACAAGCTCAACGTCTATCCGAGCCGCAGGCATGCGAGCTTTCCGGAGCGGATCTACGAGGAGACGATCAAGAACGCGACGCGCGCCAGTCTGGACGGCGTCGACAACCCCTCGGGCGCTTATATCGGCTTTCCGTTCCCGATCCCCAAGACCGGAACCGAACCGCTGTGGAATCATCGGGCGAAGTGGCGCGGGGAGACGATCCGACGCTCCAACAATCAGATGATCGTGCAGCAGGACGGCAAGTTCACGCTGACCAAGATCGTCGAGGACGTGGAGTTCGTCTACGCCAGTCTCAAGCGCAATCCGCCGCTGGAGCTCAAGCCCGGCACGACGTTCATCAACTATCTATCGGAGACGGTAGCGCCACCGCGCATTGCCGGAACCTACATCCTGGTGCACGAAAAAGCCGGCTTTGGACCGGAAGGCCGAGCCGCGTGGTTGTACGCGCCGGCGCTCAAGCGCATCCGCCGCGCGCCGGCGGTGTGCTGTGACAATCCCTACGAGGGCACCGACGGGCACCAGTTCTACGACCAGGTGGACATGTACAACGGCGTGTTCGAGCGCTTCACCTGGAAGCTCGTCGGCAAGAAGGAGATGTACATCCCCGTCAACGGCAACAAGCTGGCCGGCCCCAGCGTCAAGTATGCCGACATGGCGCGACCGAACCATCTCAACAGCGATCTGCCGCGATACGAGCTGCGGCGTGTGTGGGTAGTCGAGGCCGAGAATCGCCCCGAGCTGCGACACACCTTCAAGCTGCGTCGTTTCTACATCGACGAGGACACCTGGAATACGGTGATGGTCGACAATTACGACCAGCAGGGCAAGCTCATGCAGTTCCAGGAAGGACATCTCGTGAGCTATCAGAACCTGCAGGTGCACACGACGATCCCCGAGGTGATCTATCACTTCAACTCCGGACGCTACTTCGTCACCGCGATGATCAACGAGGATCAACCCTATGATCCAACGGTGACTTACGCAAACAACTTCTTCGAAGCCAACACGGTGCAGAACCGCGCTTCGAAGTGACGCCGTTGCGTGACGCGCACCGGTCGCCCTGTGCGACCGGCGCGAGTTCGGCGGTAGGTGCGCGAGAGGAGAATTCAATGAACCGTAGGATTATTGGCGCAAGAATCGCCGCGGCGGTCGTCGCCGTCGCCGCGACGGCGATGCAGCCGGCCACGGCGATCGAGTTCGGTTTCGATTGGCGGGATACGCGCTTCAATGCCGTCCTCAACAACTCGGTCACCTTCGGCTACTCGTGGCGTTTGCAGGACCCGGCCGCAGACTTGATCGGCAAAAGCAATCTGGACCCGAACGTCTGTTCGGGCCCGTTCCAGTCCTGTCAGGGTCTGTACCGCCTGCAGAGCTTCCCGGCCGAGCGTCTGCGCGATGCGCCGGGTATGGCCTCCATCAACTTCGACGACGGCAATCTCAACTACCGTCGCGGCGACATCATCCAGGCCCCGCTCAAGATCACGCAGGATTTTCGCCTGCTGTTCGGCAATTATGGCGTGTTCTTCCGCGGCATCGGCATCTACGACTACGTCAACTACCACGACTTCGAGACGATCAAGCCCAATCTGCTGACCTCCGAGAACATCGATCGGGTGGGAACGACGGGGCAGAATCGCGTCGACAACCGTTACTTCGACCGCGTCTACGGCCCCGGAGAAGTCACGCGAATCGAGCGCGAGCGCGGTGAGGCGCGCGAGATCGGTCTGCGCTACGACGTACTCGATCTGAACTTCTTCGGCAGCATCCCGTACGCCGACGGCACGAAGGATCTGACGTTCCGCATCGGTCGGCAGACCGTGAACTGGGGGCAGAGCACGGTTGCCGTGGTCAACAGCCTCAACCAGGCACAGCCGGTCAATGCCAATTCGCTGTATCGCCTGGGCTTCGGTCTGCTCGAGGAGTTGTTCGTGCCGGTGGCGATGGCGCGTGCGAGCACCGAGATCTTCGAAGGGGGCACGCTCGAAGCCTACTACCAGTTCGAATGGCAGCCGATCGAGATCCCCACCGCCGGCAGTTTCATGTCGTTCGCCGATGTCGGTACGGACAACCAGCGTGACCGCATCTCTTTGCATTTCGGCGGCTCCCCCGAGGATCCGGAAATGCTGGCCGGGGGGCGTCTTGCCAACCCCCTGACCGCGATCACGCCAACCTCGCTGACGGCGCTACGCAATCCGGACCGGGAGGCGCGTGACAGCGGGCAATTCGGGGTATCGCTCAAGTACTACGCCGAAGAGCTCAACAACGGTACCGAATTCGGCTTCTACGCGATGAACTACCACTCGAAGCTGCCGTACATCAGCTTCTTCTCCACGGACGCGAGCTGTGCCCGACGCGAGGGCAATGCGCTCGGCATCGACGCGCGCAATACCACCGAGTTCTTCCGAGCGTGCCCGAACCTGCCGATCACCCAGACCTCGCTGCGCGGGCAAGCCAATCTCGGGGCGGATGCGGCACTGCTGATCGCGCAACGACCCGGTGTTTTGCCCGAGCTCGGCACGGATTTGCTCGGCCTGCTCCAAGCCTTGCTGCCGGTGCCGGGGGCACCGGCGTCGGATGCGGTGCCGTTCGATACCGCGCGTCTGCAGATTGAATATCCCGAGGACCGGCAACTCTACGGCGTCGACTTCACGACCAGTTACGGCGAGTACTCGTTCCAGGGCGAAATCGCCTACCGACCGAACCTGCCTTTGCAGGTCGCCGTGGTCGATCTGGCGTTCGCCGCCTTCGGGCCGACCCTGACGCGCTGTCACGATCCGGCCATCGGGTGCGCCGGCGCGAGTGCGGGGCTGGGCTTCGACGAGGCGGGCAACTACGTAATCTACGATGCCAACGATTTCGTCGATGCCGAGGGCAACAATCCCTATCCCGACACGATCAATCTCCTGGTCGGCGGGGCGCCCGGTTCGGCGCGCTCGTTTCCCAATTTCATCATCCCGTACCGGGGCGGTATGGTCGGCGAGAATCCGCCCAACAGCTACATCCAGGGCTGGATTCCCGGAAACGTCTTGCAGTACAACCTGGGCGCGACTCGTGTGCTCGGCGCTTCGGAGAACTGGATTGGCGCCGATCAGGTCATCCTGCTCTACGAATTCGCGGCCACCCACGTGCTCGACCTGCCCGACTTCGACGAGCTGCAGATCGAAGGGCCGGCGTTTGCGACGACGCACGCGAGCGCGGGCGCCGATGGTAGCGGCGCCGACGGCTCGCGCCTCGCCTGCTCGACCAATCCCGCCTGCAGCATCGGTCCCGACGGTGTCCGCTTCAATCCATTCCAGGCGCCGCGCTCCGCGTTCGCCGATCCATTTTCGTGGGGCTATCGTATCGTCGGACGCATCAGTTACGAGTCGGTCCTGCCCGGGATCAGCGTGCAGCCGCTGTTTATCTTCTTTCACGATCTCAACGGTAATGCGCCAGGGCCGGCGCCCAACTTCGTCGAGGGGCGCAAACAGCTCAACTTCCTGCTGGAGACGCGCTATGAAAAAGCGTTCTCCTTCACGATCGCGTACAACGCCTTTTGGGGCGCCGGTTCCAACAATGTCTACCGTGACCGTGACAACCTCGGCTTTTTCTTTAAGTACCAGTTCTGAGAACCGGCTCGTGGTCACGCCTCTTCTGCGTTGGTTCGCGTCCGTGCTGCTGTTGAGCTCCAGTATCGGCGCGCACGCCGTGGCCACGGCTTCACCCGCCCCTGAGCCGGCGGTAATCGCACCGCGCGCCGCCGAGAGTCTGTTGACCGCGATCACTCGCGCCGGAGCTCGGCGCTTGGTCGCGGTGGGTTCGCGCGGACACATTCTGCTGTCGGACGATTCGGGCGAGCACTGGCGCCAGGTCGCTTCGCCGGTGAGTAGTTTGCTTACGGCCGTCACGTTCTTGGATGCGCAAACCGGCTGGGCCGTCGGTCATGACGGAATCGTGCTCAAGACGACGGACGGTGGTGAGACGTGGCGTATGCACCGCTTCGATCCGACAAGCGTTCCCTTGCTCGACGTGATGTTTCTCGATGCGCAGCGGGGTTTCGCGCTCGGGGCTTACGGTACGTTTCTGACCAGCGAAGATGGCGGCGAGACGTGGCAGGCGGTCGACAACGCGCTCACCGAGGAAGGCAAACATCTAAACGCGATTGCACGTCTTGCGGATGGCCGGCTGCTCATCGTTGGTGAGCTGGGTCTGATCGGCGTGTCTGCGGACGAGGGACGGAGTTGGATGCTCGGCGCGTTGCCGTACGAGGGCTCGCTGTTCGCCGTGCAGCCCTACGGGGCGCACGGCGCCATCGTCGGCGGCCTACGCGGCAACAGCTTTTGGTCCCTCGACGTGGCCGCCGACGGCTGGACGCGCATCGAGACGGGGTCACTGCACTCGGTGTTCGGCATCGCCGAGCACGGTGCTGGCTTCATCCTCGTTGGCTTCAATGCATCCGCGATCGTGGTCACGGCCGACGGCGACGTCCGCACCCTGTCACTGCGGCCTCTGTCCAACGGCTTCGTTCCAGCACGCTCGATCGAGGCAAGTGCCTTCTCCGACGTCGTCGTGCTCGACAACGGCGAGCTCATCACGGTGGGCGACGCCGGGGTCCGCCGCTGGGCCGTAGAACCGGACTGACCGCTTGCGCCGGACCGCGTCAACGGTCCGGTCATGGGCGGTTTCGATTTGGGTGGTCTGCGAGTGGCAACCAGAGCTGGGCACGCAAGCCGGTGCCGGGACGCGGACCGAGTTCGAGGCGAAGGTCGTAGAGCGCGGCGATGTCGCGCACGATCGCCAGACCCAGGCCGGCGCCGGGGCGCTGTTCGTCGAGCTGCACCCCGCGCCGCAGCGCATCGTCGAGGCGTTCGGCCGGAATGCCGGGACCGTCGTCGTCGATGGACAGCCGCAGCATATGCTCGCTGCGCTGGCAATGTAACTCCACGCGCCGGGCGGCCCATTTCGCGGCATTGTCGAGCAGATTGCCGACCAGCTCCTGGAGATCCTGGGCGTCGACGCGCACCTCGGCGTCGGCGTCGAATCGCGCATCTATCTCGATGCCGCGACCGCGATAGATGCCGCGCACCGCATCGAGCACCGGCTCGATCGCCGTGCGCACCGCGGTGCGCCGGCCGGCGGCGGCCTTGCCCGCGGCGCCGGCGCGGGTGAGATGGTGCTCCACCAAGGTTTCGATGCGCTGCAGATCGGCTTTGAGCGCCGCGCCGTCCGGGCTCGCGCGCTCGGCTTCCAGCCGCAGGTTGGCAAGGGGGGTCTTGAGGGCGTGGGCGAGATTGCCGGCCGAGGTGCGCGCCCGCTGGATCATGGCATCATGGTGATCGAGCACCTCGTTCATCGTCAGCGCGATCTGGGCGAGGTCGCTTGGTAGATCGGTATCGAGCCGTTGCGCGTGCCCGCTGCGCACGGTGCGCAGCGTCTGTGCCATGCGCCGTAACGGCGCGAGCCCCCAGTGGATCTGCAGTGCGAATCCTACGGCCAGCATCAGACCGAGCGCACCCAGAGCACCGATCAACAGACGGCGGAATGCGGCGGTTTCGAGCTCGACCTCGGCCATGGGGGCGGTGACAGTGAGCAGCAGCTCGTCGTCCAGTCCCGCCGTCTGCATCCTTAGCACGCAGGCGCGCAGGCGTTCACCGCGCGGGCCTTGCAAGCTCAATGTGCCGAAAGCCGCGTTGCCGGGGGTCGTGATCGGCAAGCTGCTGTCCCACAGCGAGCGCGACGTGGCGACGACCTCGCCGCGATAGGCCACCTGCCAGTACCAACCCGAGAACACCCGCGTAAAGCGCAGCTCGCCCAGCGCTGGATCGACACGGATGCGGCCGTCGGCGGCCAACCCGGTGCGCCCGGCGAGGGCTTCGACGTGCGCGCGCAGGCGTTCGTCGAAACTGGCGAGCGCCGAGCGTTCGAAAGCGTCGTTGATCAACCAGCCGGCGGCCGGTAGCAGCACTAGCAAGGCGAGGATCGCCGCCAGCGTCAATCGCAGGGTGGTCGAGGCTTTCACGCGTCACGCTGTGGGTCGCGCAGACGGAATCCCCGCCCGCGCACCGTCTCAATTAGATCTGTGCCGATGCGTTTGCGGATGCGGCTCAGCAGTACGTCGATCACGTTCGAGTCGGGATCGCGGTCTCGCTCGTAGAGATGTTCGACCAGCTCGGTGCGCGAGACGACGCGGTCGCGCGCATGGAACAGGTAGGCGATGAGCCGATACTCCTGGGCGGTCAGCGTCACCGGTTCGCCGTCGACCACCAGACGGCCGGCGTGGGTGTCGAGGCTGGCGCGACCGACCTGAATCACCGGATTCGCCTCGCCGCGGCTGCGCCGGATCAGCGCGCGCACGCGCAGCACGATCTCCAGCGGCTCGAACGGCTTGGTGACGTAATCGTCGGCACCGGCGGCAAAACCGGCGGCCTTGTCGGGCCAGCGTGCGCGCGCGGTCAGGATCAGGACCGGTACGCGCAGGTCATCGTCGCGCCAGTCGCGCAGCAGCGACAGGCCGTCGCGCATCGGCAAGCCCAGGTCGAGTACGACGGCGTCGTAGGCCTCGGTACGCACGAGGAAGTCGGCCTGGTCCCCAGCGTGTGCTAGATCGACGCGAAAGCCGGTGTCACGCAGCACCGCGGCGATGCCCTCGGCGAGGCGGCGATCGTCCTCCGCGACCAGGACCCTCATGGCGCGCGCGGCGTCGGAATCGCGCGTCCCTTGACCGCGATCAAGGCGCCGTCGCGGGCATCGAACTCGAACTCGATCTTCTGGCCCTCGGCGGTCAAAAGATCGACTTCATAGACCAGCAAGCCGTCGTCGTCTTCGAGTTCCACTTCCACGATGCGGCCGTCGTAGCGCTGCGTGATCCAATCGAAGATCGAGCGCATCGACACCAGCTCGTCGCGCGCCAGCGCCGATCGGAGCCGATCGTGGTCGCCGTCGCCGCCGGCGGCCAGCGGCAGCAGCAGGGCTCCAGCGCAAGTGGCGAGCAGCGGTGGGCGGGGCGAAGGGCGGATCATGTGATCGAGCATGCGGCAGCGGTGCATGAACGGATCGTGAACCCGACGTTCATGCTGGCGATGACTGCGCTCGGGACAATGGCGTCACCTTCACCCACACCGGAGTCCCGCCCATGTTGCCCATTCGACCGATGCTCCTGCTGAGCGCCACGACACTGCCCGCCGCTGCGCTGGCCGCCGTGGACTCACCCGCGGCCTACCAGAGATTCGGCGCCGCACTGGATGCCGCGGCGCAGCACGGCATACGCCGGATCGAGGAGGTCGAGATCGACCGCCGCGGCCGTGTTGAAGTCGAGGGAATCACCGCCGACGGGCGTGAACTGCATCTGCACTTCGACGCCGACGGCAGTCTGTTGCGCGAGCGCACCGAGCGCACCGAGCCTGCCGACGATGATGCAATCGACATCGACGCCATGCGCCGGGTGCTCGGCTGGCTGCAAGCGCAGCATCCGGGGACGCCCGAACAGCTCGCGGCGGACGATGGTCTGGTGGAGATCGAGCTGCGCGATGCGGATCGGCGCGAAGTCGAGATG
This sequence comes from Sinimarinibacterium thermocellulolyticum, assembly GCF_040327995.1. Classification (NCBI taxonomy): domain Bacteria; kingdom Pseudomonadati; phylum Pseudomonadota; class Gammaproteobacteria; order Nevskiales; family Nevskiaceae; genus Sinimarinibacterium; species Sinimarinibacterium thermocellulolyticum. The sequence goes on from NZ_JBEPIJ010000013.1 coordinate 83,396, forward strand.
ACGGTCGATCCGCAGAGTCTGCGCGTGCTGGGCCTCGAAGCCGACGGCGATCTGCGCGACTTCATGCCGTGAGCCTTCCGCGCCCCTGCCCAGGCCGCCGGGGCGCTCATCCCCCCTGCGCAAGCCGGAACCTGCACGCGCCGGACCCTCTCCGGCCGCCTGGGTGTCCGTCACGTTGGCAGACTCAGCCGTACTTGACCAGCAGGTCGGACACGGCATGCACCTTGCGCAAGAGCCGCTCGTTGGCGCTTTCCGCACAGGCTTCGAACTCGTAGGCGCAGGCGACCGTGGCATAGAACGCGCGTTCCAGGGCCCTGCGCGCGGCCGCCATCTGTTGCAGTACCCGCTCGCAGCCTTCGTCACGGTCGATCATGGCCTGTATGCCGCGCAATTGTCCTTCGATGCGCTTGAGCCGGGCGATCAGGGCCTGCTTGGACTCGGCGGAGTGTTGCGGCGGGTGGGTTTCGGCAGTGGCTTTGGTCGGCACGACGCGCATCCTCATTCCGATTCCGATACAGGCGGGGGTATACTGATGTCCGTGACGCTCCCTGCGCAGGTCGCGGCAGGCCGCGGCAGAATATCACCTGTGGCGCGTGCAGCCACGTCAACCGAATCGATACCGAGCGATGACCGCAACTCCGTTCACCCCCGGTGCTGCCATCCTGGGCGGCTTGCTCATTGGCCTTGCCGTCGTCGTCCTGGCCGCGGGCACGGGCCGCGTCGCCGGCATCAGCGGTATCGCCGCGGGCGCCCTGGGGCCCAAGCCCGCCGAAGGCGGCCACTGGCGCTGGGCATTCCTGATCGGACTGGTCGTCGGGGGACTCGTTTACGCGGCCTTCGTTGGGCCGGTCCGTCCGCCATCGGGCGCGGCGGATGCGTGGCTGCCGGTCTTGATCGGCGCCGGTCTGGTCGGTTTCGGCACCCGCATGGGGAGCGGCTGCACGTCCGGGCACGGTATCTGCGGGCTGTCGCGCGGGTCGATGCGCTCGCTGGTCGCCACCGCAGTGTTCATGTCGACGGGCATCGCCACCGTGTTCGTCGCCAGGCACCTGCTGTGAGCACGCTCGAGTAGCGGGGCGTGGCTCGCGCTGCGCGCGTATGGATCCGCAATCGGAAATCGGAGGATTGTGTGATGCGCCGTGAAGATATCGTGGCCGCCGTCGCGGGCGTCTTGTTCGGTCTGGGACTTTCCATTGCGCAGATGACCGATCCCAACAAGGTGCTCAATTTTCTCGACCTCGCCGGTCAATGGGATCCGTCGCTGATCCTCGTTATGGGGGCCGCCCTGCTGGTAGTGATGCCGGCCTACCGTCTGCTGCAGCGCCAAGGGCGCTCGCTGCTCGGCGGTCCGCTGCACTTCCCCACGCGCACGGACCTCGACGCTCGTCTGATCGCGGGCGCCGCCATGTTTGGCATCGGCTGGGGTCTGAGCGGCTACTGTCCGGGGCCGGCGCTGACGTCGCTGGCCACGCTGAGCCTGTCGAGTCTGGCCATCGTCGCCGCCATGATCGCGGGCATGTGGCTGCACGATCTGAGTCTGGGGCGGCGCGCCGGCTGATCCTCGCCTGGCGCGATGCGATCGTCGCGCCGCGCAAATCTATGCATCGTCGGTCCAGACGCGCCACGAGGCGCGTCGGCGACGGCGTGCGCAGGCAAATCCACCAAGCCATCGGTTGATGCGCTGAGCTCTGCGTCGCGACGTCGGCCGCGGCATGCGCGCGGTGTGCATCGCAGCACTTGTCAAATACCCTGCGGGGCTTGGTATGATCGTTTGCGACTCGGGCCTGCGCACGGAGGAGAGATGACGCAGGAGAAGCAAGCGTTCGGACGCATCGAACTGGCGCCGGAGGGGCACTTGCAGCTTCCCTCGCCGGGGCGCCGTCGGGCGCTCAAGTGGTTGTTCGCCGGCGGCGCTGCGCTCGGCGGCACCGCGACGGCGCAGGCTTTGGATGTGCCCGTGTGGTCGAAAACCTTGGGCAAGCCGGTCGGCGCCGACCCCTACGGGCGTCCATCACCGTTCGAGGCCGATACGGTGCGTCGTATCTCGCCGGGGCTGACGACCACCGAACATTCTTCGGTGGCCTTCACGCCGCTGCAGAACCTGTTCGGGATCATCACCCCCAACGGGCTGCATTTCGAGCGCAATCACGCCGGCCGTCCCGACATCGACCCCCATCAGCATCGCCTGATGATCAACGGCCTGGTGCGCCAGCCCAAGATCTACAGCATGGATGATTTGCTGCGCCTGCCTTCGGTATCGCGCATTCATTTCATCGAGTGCGGCGCCAACACGGCGATGGAATGGGGCAATGTCGCAGTACCCACGGTGCAGTACACGCACGGCATGCTGTCATGCGCCGAGTGGACGGGCGTGTTGTTGTCGACGCTGCTCGACGACGTCGGCTTCGACCGCAAGCGCGCGCGCTTCATCCTCGCCGAAGGTGCCGATGGCGCCAGCCTGACCCGAACCGTTCCGATCGAGATGGCGCTCGACGACGTCCTCGTCGCCTACGGCCAAAACGGCGAGATGCTGCGCCCGGAACAAGGCTACCCCCTGCGTCTGGTGGTTCCCGGGGTGCAGGGCGTGTCCAGTGTCAAATGGCTGCGGCGCATCGAAGTTGGCGATCAACCCTGGCATACGCGCGAGGAGACCCTGCATTACAGCGATTTGATGCCCGACGGCATGAGCCGCCAGTTCACCTGGATCCAGGAATGCAAGTCGGTCATCACCTCACCGTCCGGCGGCCAACGCTTGCTCGACCGTGGTCGCTACCCGATCACCGGTTTGGCGTGGTCGGGGCGTGGACGGATCCGGCGCGTGGACGTCTCGGTCGATGGCGGGCGCAACTGGCGTATCGCCGAGTTACAAGAGCCCATCCTGCCCAAGGCCCTGACGCGATTCCGTCTGGACTGGCACTGGACCGGGGAACCCGCCCTACTGCAGAGCCGCGCCGTCGACGAAACCGGCTACGTCCAGCCCAAGATCCGCCAGCTTCGTGAAGTGCGGGGCACGCGTTCGATCTACCACAACAACGCGATCCAGACCTGGCAGGTGGATGCCCAGGGGCGGGTACACAATGTCCAGGTCTGATCTGGCGCGCGTGCTGTTTGCAATGCTCTGCTGTGCCGCCAGCGGGGCCGCATCCGCTGGGCAGCTCGGCCGCCCGGCGACCGTGGACGAGATCGCCGCATGGGACATCGACGTGCGTCCGGACGGTCAGGGGCTGCCGCGCGGGTCCGGCACCGTGGCCGAGGGGCAAGTGCTCTATGACGACAAATGTGCGAGCTGCCACGGCGTGTTCGGCGAGAGCACCGAATACATGGCGATCGCCGGCGGCGTCGGTTCGCTGGGTACGGACGCGCCGGTGCGCACCGTCGGTAGCAAACTCAACTACGCCACCACCCTGTGGGACTACGTCTACCGCGCCATGCCGTTTGCCGCGCCCAAGTCCCTTGGCGTGGACGAGACCTACGCGATCGTCGCCTACGTCCTGCATCTGAACGACATCCTGCCGGCCGACGCGCGCCTCGACCAGGACAGCTTGCCCAAGGTGCAGATGCCCAATCGCGACGGGTACACCACCGACCACGGCATGGCCACGGTCGACGGCAAACCCGACGTGCGCAACCGCGCGTGCATGAAGAACTGCGAGGCAGAAGTCGAAATCACCTCACGACTGCCCGATGGGTTCGTCGAACAGCTCTACGGCGACATCTCCACGCATTTCCGTCACTACGGCCGGCCGATCAAGGTCGCGGCGCCGGCCCCCGCCGAGGCGAGCGTGTCGGGGGCGGCGTTGGCGCGACAGTACGCGTGCACGGCCTGTCACGGCATCGAGCAGGCCATCGTCGGCCCGGGTTTTCGCGCGGTGTATGAAAAGTATCGAACGGCGGCCGCGGCCGAGGCCGAGCTGGTGCGCAAGCTCGCCGAGGGCACCGTGGGGGCCTGGGGAGCAGTGCCCATGCCGCCGCAGGCCCATGTGCCGCCGGCGGATCGCGAGGCGCTGGTGCGCTGGATCCTTTCTGGAGCCTCCGATGATGCGCCGGGGCACTGAGGGTTCACCGCCACGACCGGCAGACGATGCGGCATGGTCGTCGCGTCGCATGGGCGTCGCCCCAGCCATCGTCCAACCACACCGAGGAGTAGTCCACGCATGACATCGACCCGACGACACGTTCTCATTTCCGCCGGCCGCTTCTTCGCCGGCCTGTGTGCCGCGACCGTGCTGCAGCCCCTGACCGCGTTTGCGGCACGCAACGCCGCGGCATTTCGTGCGCCGTCGCCGGACGAGGCGCTGGCGGCACTGGGTGCGACCGGCGCGCAGCCCTCCGAGCTGATCGATCTGCAGACGCCGGAGATTGCCGAGAACGGCGCGGTGGTGCCGGTGGTCGTCGAGAGCCGCCTGCCCAACACCCGGGCGATCGCGATCATGGTGGAGAAGAACCCCAGCGTCCTGTCGGCGCGCTTCGAGATTCCCGAGGGTACCGATCCGCAGGTCGCCACTCGCGTCAAGGTGGCGGAAACCAGCGCGATCATCGCCTTGGTGCAGACCGACGAGGGCAGCTATCTGGCCCGCAAGACGGTGAAGGTCACGCTCGGCGGCTGTGGCGGCTGAGTCGGATATCTACACAGGAGCATCACGATGGCAGATCCGATGCGCATCCGCGCGACGCATGCGGCCGGCAAGGTCGATGTGAAGATTCTGATGGCTCATCCGATGGAGACCGGCCAGCGCAAGGGCGCAGACGGTACGACCGTCCCGGCGCACTACATCGAGAAGGTGGAAGTGCGCTGCGCCGATCGTGTCGTCCTCTCCGCGGACTGGGGGCCGGCGGTATCCAAGAACCCCTACCTGGCATTCCGTTTTTCCGGGGCGGCTCCGGGACAGACGCTGTCGGTCACCTGGGTCGACAACCTCGGTCAGACGCGCACCGACTCGGTGCCGATCAGCGGCTGATGCGCACACGCGCCGCATGGCTGGCCTTGGGCGTGCTCGCCTGTGGCGCGATGCTGCCGCGGCTCGCGTCGGCTGACGCGGTCCGCGCGCAGGTCGCGGTTCGCGTCGTCTATCAGTTCGACCTCGGTCTGGATCAAGCCCTGCGCGGTCTGCGCAGCATCGGCAACCACCTCGCGGCCGATCCGAAGGCGCGCATTACCGTGGTGGCGCTGGGGGCGGGGGTGGATTTCCTGCTGCAGGATGCGCAAACCCCCGGGGGTTATCCATTCGCGCTGATGGTGTCCGAGCTCCAAGACCGTGGCGTGCGCTTTGCCGCGTGCCGCAACACGCTCGAAAGCCGCCGCTTGGACGCGCGCGACATGATCGAGGGCATCGACATCGTGCCGTCGGGCGTGGCGGAAATCGCCCGCTTGCAAATCGAGGAGCAGCATGCGTACATCAAGCCCTGAGCCCGAACGCCGTCCGATCGCGCGCCTGCTGTGGGCGGTGGTCTCGCTGTTGATCTCGGCGGCGCCCAACGTGGGCAGCGCCGCGCAGCCGGAGCCGGAGCAGGACCCCATCGCCGAATACCGCGCGATGTTCGGCGACGACAACCCGGCAGTGTTCTGGGAGATGCGTGGCGAGGCGCTGTGGACGACCCCGCGCGGGCCGAAGAATCGGAGCCTGGAAGACTGCGACCTTGGCTTGGGCAAGGGCGTCGTGCGCGGAGCATACGCCCAATTGCCGCGCTATTTCGCGGACACGGGTCAGGTGCAGGATCTCGAATCGCGCTTGGTCACCTGCGTCGAGCGATTGCAGGGCATCGATCGAGCAACACTGCTCAAGGTGCGCTTCGGCAACGGCGAGGCGCATCGCTCGGACATGGAGGCGCTGGCCGCCTATGTGGCTGCGCAGTCCCGTGGCGCGACGCTGTCGGTGCCGCTGACGCACCCGCAAGAGAAGGCCGCCTACGCGCTCGGCGAACACATCTTCTACTACCGCGCCGGCCCGCACGATTTCGCCTGCGCCACCTGTCACGCGGCAGATGGCAAGCGTATCCGCCTGCAAAAACTCCCCAATCTGACCCGCGCGGACGATGCGCGCGCGGCCTACACCACTTGGCCTGCCTATCGGATCTCGCAGGGCGAGCTGCGTACGATGCAATGGCGACTGAACGACTGCTTCCGCCAGCAACGACTGCCGGATCTGATCTACGGCTCGGAAGTCTCCATCGCGCTGACGATGTTCCTGGCGAAGAAGGCCGAGGGCGGTGTCATCGATGCGCCGGGCTTGAAGCGCTGAGGCCCCGGATCATGAATGCCAAGACCCTGATCACCGCACTGGTCCTGTTCGGCATGGCGCCGACGCAGGGATCGGCCTCGGAGTTGCCGGAAGTGCTCAAGCGCAGTTTCGTCGCCAAGGGACAGGCCGGACTGGACCGACTCGAACAGGATCCGACGCAAAAGGCCTGTTCGCAGGCCGGGGCCGTGACCGGCGCCGCTGCAGCAGAGATCATTGCCGCCAACCAGGCGAGCATCCGCTACCCCAGCGACGGGCAATGGCTCGGCGACTGGCGAGCCGGCGAGGCGATCGCCCAGCGCGGCACCGGCAAGCAGTTCAGCGACGACCCTACCGAGCCCTCGGGCGGCAACTGCTACGCCTGCCACCAGCTCGCCCCTGACGAGATCGCCTACGGCACCATCGGGCCCAGCCTGAAGGCTTACGGCAAACTCCGCGGCCGTGGCGAGGCGGTACTGCGCTACACCTGGGGCAAGATCTACAACCCACAGGCGTACTTCCCCTGCAGCGGGATGCCGCGCTTCGGACATCAGCAGATCCTGACCGAGCAGCAGATTCGCGACGTGATGGCGCTGCTGTTCGACCCCGAGTCGCCGGTCAATCGGGATTCGTCGCCGTGAGTCTGAGCCGGCGCGAGTTCGTTCGGCTTCTGGCCGCTGCCGCCGCCGCGCGTTTCGCACTCGGGTCGAAGGCGGCGCTCGCCGATGCCGACGGCGAGCGCTTGTACGACATCCCGGTGTACGGCAATGTCGGCCTGCTGCATCTGACCGACACGCACGCCCAGCTCCTGCCCATCTACTACCGCGAACCGAGCGTCAATCTGGGCGTCCACGGCAGCCGCGGGCAGGTGCCCCACCTCGTCGGTGAGGCCTTGCTGAGGCATTTCGGCGTGCCGCCGCGCACGCGCCAAGCCCACGCCCTGACCAGCCTGGACTTCGAACAGGCCGCGCGCGTCTACGGCAAGGTCGGCGGGTATGCCCACCTGGCGACGCTGGTCAAGCGGCTGCGCGCGGCGCGCAAAGGCAGCCTGCTGGTCGACGGCGGGGATAGCTGGCAGGGTTCGGCCACGGCCTTGTGGACGCGCGCGCAGGACATGGTCGAGGCGCAGCTCGCGCTCGGCGTCGACGTGATGACCGGACATTGGGAGTTCACCTTGGGGGCGGAGCGCGTACTCGAGATCGTGGACGGTCCGTTCAAAGGGCGTATCGACTTCGTCGCGCAAAACGTCAAGACCGCCGATTTCGGCGATGATGTGTTCGCCCCGTACGCGCTGCGCGAGGTCAACGGCGTGGCGGTGGCGATCATCGGTCAGGCCTTCCCGTATACGCCGATCGCCAATCCACGGCACTTCGTGCCGGACTGGACCTTCGGCATCCGCGAGGACGAGCTGCAGCGGACGATCGACGCGGCGCGCAAGGCCGGCGCGCAACTGGTGGCCTTGCTGTCGCACAACGGCATGGACGTCGACCTCAAACTGGCCGCGCGGGTGCGCGGCCTGGACGTCATCCTCGGCGGACACACTCACGATGCCGTTCCGCAACCCGTCGTCGTGCGCAATGCCGGCGGCGTGACGCTGGTGACCAACGGCGGCAGCAGCGGCAAGTTCGTGGGCGTGCTGGATTGCGAGGTGCGCGGAGCGCGGCTGCACTCTTGGCGTTATCACCTGGTGCCGGTGTTCGCCAACCTGTTGCCGGCGGACAGCGCCATGCAGGCCCTCATCGACGGTCTGCGCGCGCCATTTCGCGAGCAGCTCGACGAGCCGCTGGCGGTCACCGAAACCACCCTCTACCGGCGCGGCAACTTCAACGGCAGCTTCGATCAGCTGATCCTCGACGCCTTGATGCGGCAACTGGATACGCCGATCGCGTTCTCGCCCGGTTTTCGCTGGGGTACGACGGTGCTGCCCGGCGAGACGATCACGATGGAGCGTCTGCTGGATCAGACCGCGATCACCTATCCGCAGGTCACGGTCAGCACCCTGACGGGGGAGCAGATCAAGGCCGTGCTCGAAGACGTGGCCGACAACCTGTTCAATCCCGATCCGTACTATCAACAAGGCGGTGACATGGTGCGCGTCGGTGGTCTCGGCTACGCCCTGGCACCGGAAGCCGAGATGGGCCATCGCATCCGCGATCTGAGGCTGGGCGCCGAGCCGCTGCGCGCCGACAAGACCTACCGCGTCGCCGGTTGGGCTTCCGTGGCGCCGAACGTCGAGGGTGAGCCGGTGTGGGCGGTGGTCGCCCGCGATCTGCGCGACCGCAAGTCGATCACTTCGCTCAAGCCCGAGCAGCCGCGCCTGATCGGCATGTCGAACAACCCCGGGCTGTCATGATCCGCTGGCGCGCGCGGTGGTGGGTTTGGGTCGGCATCGGCCTGCCTGCCGCATCGCCGGCGCTGGAGCTGATCAGCACCCAGGTGGGACCGCACAGCTACTACGTGCAGGGCGAGCTGGACGTCGCCTCCGCCGAGAACCGCGGCTTCAACGCCAATGCCGGCTTCGTCGTCACGCCGCAGGGCGTGGTGGTCTTCGATGCGCTGGGCACGCCGGCGCTGGGACAGGCGCTGGTCCGGGAAATCCGGCGGCGGACCTCGCTGCCCATCCGCTATCTGATCCTCAGTCACTATCACGCCGACCATGCCTATGGCGCGGAGGCGTTGCGCGCTGCCGGAGCACAGCTGTGGATGCACCGCGAGGCACGCCATTACCTCGATTCGCCGCGCGCCCGGGAACGTCTCGCGCAACGCCGTGGGCTCTTGCCCGAGGCCTTTGCGCCGGACTTCACCCTGCCGCTGCCGGACCGTTGGCTCGATGCCGACGAGCGCCTGGAGTTGGGCGGCGTGACGATCGATTTGCGCTACGTCGGACCGGCGCACGCGCCGGATGACTTGGTGATGCTGGTTCCCGAAGACGGTGTGCTGTTCAGCGGCGATCTGCTCTTCGTCGGCCGCATTCCCACCCTGGGGGAGGCCGGCAGTCGCGACTGGCTGCGTGCGCTCGAGCGCCTCGACGATGCGCACGTGCGCGTCTTCGTGCCCGGACACGGACCGGCCAGCACGGACTTTCGCGCCGCCATCGACGGGATGCGCACGTACCTGCTCGACCTGCGGGCACAGATGGCGGTGGCGGTGCAAGACATGCTGTCTTTCGAAGACGCGTATCGGCAGGCGGACTGGCGGCGATGGCGCGATCTGCCGGCTTTCGAGCAGGCGCATCGGGCGAATGCGTATACGGTGTTTCTGGAGTTGGAACGAGAAAGCCTGGCCGCTGCTTCGGGATGAGCGCGGTCGCGCTTCGGGTCCGCGAACAGAGTTAGATGCACGGAGCAACAGACGGCCCAAAGGCCGGGTGCGATCGGCAAGGAGAGACGAACGATGGGAAGCACAACGGCAATGAAGCAGGCGATTCGACTGCGGCAGGGAATCACCGCAGGCATGGTGCTGGGCATCCTGGGCGTCACGGCGCCGGTGCACGCGACCAACGGCTATTTCGCGCACGGATACTCCGTGTCGCAGCGGGCTCTCGGGGGTGCCGGCACGGCGCTGACCGAGGATGCCCTGATCGTCACCATCAACCCGGCGGGCTCGGCCTGGGTCGGCAATCGTTTCGATGCCTCGCTGAGCTTCTTCTCGCCACACCGCGATTACACCACCGGCCCGCGTGGCGCGGACGCCGCCAACAGCATCCTGCGCATCGAAGAAGGCCGCCTGTCCAGCGACAACGAGATGTTCTACATCCCGTCGTTCGCGTACACGCGCCGGCTCGACGATGTATCGACGGTCGGCATCGCCATGTACGGCAACGGCGGGCTCAACACCGAGTACCACGGCAATTCTGCGCACTTTGCCGAGGGGTTCGCCGTCGGTGCCGTGGGCGTGAATCTGATCGATCTGGAGACGCAGTGCGAGGGGACGTTCGGCGGCGGGGCGCCGTTGCCGGGTGAAACCGACACCGGCAATTTCTGCGGCGACCACGACCAGACCGCGAGCGTGAACCTGATCCAGCTGTTCATCGTGCCGCACTACGCGCGAAAGTTGGGCGAGCGCAGTTCGATCGGCATCGCGCCCGTGCTTGCCGGGCAGCGCTTTCGCGCCGATGGTCTGCGCGCCTTTGCGCAGTTTTCCAACGCGCCCGACCGGGTCAGCGGCAACGGTTATGACCTGTCCTACGGATATGGGGCGCGTATCGGCGTGCTGACCGGTCTGATCCCCGGGTTGGGACTCGGCGCGGCCTATCAGTCGCGCATACGCATGACCGAGTTCGACAAATATGCTGGCCTGTTCGCCGAGGAGGGGGACTTCGACATCCCCTCGACCTGGAACGTCGGTCTGTCCGTCCACGTGAATCCCGACGTGCGCTTCGCCGTCGATTATCAGCGCATCAACTTCAGCGAGATCCGCTCGGTGGGCAACCCCTTCGATCCCAACGACTTCGTCAACCAGTGCGCACGAGCGCGCCTGCTCGCCGGCTTGGGCTTCGGCGGCAGCACGGATCCGAGTCCTTCCTGCTTGGGTTCGGCGACCGGACCGGGCTTTGGCTGGCAGGACGTGTCGGTGCTCAAGTTCGGGGCACAGTATCGCTTCGCCGCGTTCAAGTTCCGCCTCGGTTACAGCAAGGCCGAGCAACCGATCCCGGCGAGCGAGGTCTTGTTCAACATTCTCGCGCCCGCGGTTCCCGAGGAGCATTTCGTAAGCTTCCCCGCCGCGGCGACAACTTGAAAGTAGAGCTTTCTGGCATCGTACAGCCAGGAGGTTCTGATGAAGAAGTCGCGTTTCACCGAAACCCAGATCGTTGCGATCCTGAAGCACG
>NZ_JBEPIJ010000014.1:0-83582 GCF_040327995.1 Sinimarinibacterium thermocellulolyticum
CAAAAAACAAGCGCTCAAACTGCGCATACGCGTCGCAACGGGGCATCCCCTCTCTTTTCGTCACGCAAATTTCGATTCGCGGGCCGTAGGCAGCGATCTTTCGCGCGGTTTTTCAGCAAGCTGTTAGGCTTCTCGATCGTAGCTCAGGCCGCAGCGCGCAGCATCGGAAAGCCAAGCGCCTCGCGCGCCTTGTAATACGCCTCGGCGCAGGCGCGGGCGAGCGCGCGCACGCGCAGGATGTAGGCCTGGCGCTCGGTGACGCCGATCGCGCCGCGCGCATCGAGCAGATTGAACGCGTGGCTGGCCTGGATGGTGCGCTCGTAGGCCGGTAGCGGTAGCGGGGTGTCGAGCGCGAGCAGCTGCCGGCATTCGGCCTCGGCGCGGTCAAAGCGCGCGAACAGCGCCGGCACGTCGGCGTGTTCGAAGTTGTAGGCGCTTTGTTCGACCTCGTTCTGGTGGTAGACATCGCCGTAGGTCACGATACGCCCGCCGGCGTCCGACCAGACCAGGTCAAAGACCGATGCATTCTTCTGGATATACATCGCCAGGCGTTCGAGGCCGTAGGTGATCTCGCCCGACACCGGCCTACATTCGAGGCCGCCCACCTGCTGGAAGTAGGTGAACTGGGTGACTTCCATGCCGTTGAGCCAGACCTCCCAACCCAGGCCCCAGGCGCCGAGCGTCGGCGACTCCCAGTTGTCCTCGACGAAACGGATGTCGTGGGTCAGCGGGTCGAAGCCCAGCATCTTGAGCGAGTCCAGATAAAGCTGCTGGAGGTTCGCTGGCGAGGGCTTCATCAGCACCTGGAACTGGTAGTAGTGCTGCAGGCGGTTGGGGTTCTCGCCATAGCGGCCGTCGGTGGGCCGGCGGCTGGGCTGGACGTAGGCGGTGTTCCAGGGCTCGGGGCCAACGGCGCGCAGGAAGGTGGACCAGTGAAAGGTGCCGGCCCCCATTTCCATGTCCATGGGTTGCACGATCACGCAGCCGTGGCCGGCCCAGTAGGTCTGGAGCTTGAGAATCAGGTCTTGGAAGGTCATGGCGACCACGCAGCCGAAGGAGCGCGCCAGTATACTGGGGCGCGCGTGCCCCTATCGCGCGCTTGCCTTATAGTGCGGCCGTCATGAACCGCCTCGATCATCTACTCGAACAAAACGCCGCCTGGGCGGCCGCGCGCGTCGTCGAGGATCCGGATTTCTTCCGCCGTCTGGCCGGTGGTCAGAAGCCGGCCTACCTGTGGATCGGCTGCGCCGATTCGCGCGTGCCGGCGAACCAGCTCCTCAACCTGCCGCCGGGCGAGGTCTTCGTCCACCGCAACATCGCCAACGTCGTCGTCCATTCCGACTTCAACTGTCTGTCGGTGATGCAGTTCGCGGTGGAGGTGCTCAAGGTCCGGCATATCCTTGTCGTCGGTCACTACGGCTGCTCGGGCGTGCACGCCGCGTTGCATGCGACCCGCATCGGCATCGCCGACAACTGGCTGCGGCACATCCGCGACGTCGCCGATCGCCACCGCGAACGGCTCGACCGCATCGCCGACGAGCGCGTGCGTCACGATCGCTTGTGTGAGCTCAACGTCGTCGAGCAGGTGTTGCACGTCTGTCAGAGCACCGTGGTCGAGGATGCCTGGGCGCGCGGGCAGTCGCTGTCGGTGCACGGTTGGGTGTATGGGCTGCACGACGGGCGTCTGCGCGACCTCGGTCTGACCATGACCGCGCCGGACGATGTGCGCGCCGCCCACCAGCGCGCCTGCGACGCCATTCTGGGCCCGTATCCGTAGTGTCGGGCTTGGGCTAGCATAGCCGGCCCACCTCCTTGGCGAAGCCGCGGTCCGCGCCCCAGAGCATGGCATGGATCATGCTTCATTTTGGCGCACGCTAGGCGGGGGTGGCCCGCTTACGATCCCACCACGTTCTCAAGGAGAGCCCCATGTCGGCTAATGATGTCCTGAAGATGATCAAGGAAAAGGAGGTCAAGTTCGTCGACTTCCGATTCTGCGACACGCGCGGCAAAGAGCAGCACGTGACCGTTCCTTCACACGTCGTCGACGAAGACGTGTTCACGTCCGGCAAGATGTTCGATGGCTCGTCGATCGCCGGCTGGAAGGGCATCAACGAGTCCGACATGATCCTGATGCCGGATGCCGGCACCGCCTTCATCGACCCGTTCTTCGAGGAAAGCACGCTGGTTCTGACCTGCGACGTCATCGAGCCGTCGACGGGCGAGGGCTATTCGCGCGATCCGCGCTCGCTGGCCAAGCGTGCCGAGGCCTACCTCAAATCCACCGGCATCGCCGACACCGCCTACTTCGGCCCGGAGAACGAGTTCTTCATCTTCGACTCGGTGCGCTGGGGGGCCGACATGTCGGGCTGCTTCGTCAGCATCGACTCGGTCGAGGCGGCCTGGAACACCGGCCGTGACTACGCCGAGGGCAACAGCGGGCACCGTCCGGGCGTCAAGGGCGGCTACTTCCCGGTGCCGCCGGTCGATTCGCTGCAGGACGTGCGTTCGGCGATGTGCACCACGCTGGAAGCCGTGGGCATGCCGACCGAAGTCCATCACCACGAGGTCGCCACCGCCGGCCAGTGTGAAATCGGCGTGAAGTTCGGCACGCTGGTGAAGAAGGCCGACGAGGTCCTCAAGCTTAAGTACGTGGTGCACAACGTCGCCCACCAGTACGGCAAGACCGCCACCTTCATGCCCAAGCCCATCGTCGGCGACAACGGCAACGGCATGCACGTGCACCAGTCGCTGGCGCTCGGCGGCAAGAACCTGTTCGCCGGCGACAAGTACGGTGGTCTGTCCGAGACCGCGCTGTACTACATCGGTGGCATCCTCAAGCACGCCAAGGCGCTCAATGCTTTCACCAATCCGGGCACCAACAGCTACAAGCGCCTGGTGCCGGGCTTCGAGGCGCCGGTGATGCTCGCCTACTCGGCGCGCAACCGTTCGGCGTCGATTCGTATCCCCTACGTGTCCAACCCGAAGGGCCGGCGCATCGAGGTGCGCTTCCCGGATTCGCTGGCCAACCCGTACTTCGCGTTCGCGGCGATGATGATGGCGGGCCTCGACGGCATCCAGAACAAGATCCACCCGGGCGATCCGTCGGACAAGGATCTCTACCACCTGCCGCCGGAAGAGGACAAGAAGATCCCGCGCGTCTGCCACAGCCTCGACATGGCGCTCGACGCGCTCGACAAGGACCGCGAGTTCCTCAAGGCCGGCGGCGTGTTCACCGACGATCTGATCGACGCTTACATCGACCTGAAGATGCAGGAAGTCACGCGTTTTCGCATGACCACGCATCCGATCGAGTTCGATCTTTATTACTCGATGTAAGACCGCTGGTCGTTGAAGAAACCCCGCAAAAGCGGGGTTTCTTCTTTCGGGGATCGTGAATCTCTATGCTGCGCGGCATGAGGGTATTGCTCGCGTTCGTCCTACTGTGGTCCGGCTGCGCCATTGCCGACGAGGTCTATCGCCACGTCGGTCTCGACGGCGTCGTGCGCTACACCGACAAACCGCCGGATCCGCATGCGCGGCCGATCCAGCTCGAACCGCTGTCGGGGCCGGTGACGGCCGCCAAGCCCCGCAAGCGCTTCTATTCGCCGGCGGCGCTGCGCGCGGCGGCACGCTTCGCGGTCAGTGTGGAGTCGCCGACGCCGGGCCAGGTGCTGCGCGCCGGCACGCGCATGGTCGCGGCGGCCAGCGTGATGCCCGGTCTGGTCGAGGGCTTCTCCCTGCGCTATCTGCTCGACGGCCGTTCGGTCACCCCGGCGCCGACCGACGAGCTGAGCATCCTGCTGCCGGATCTTGCGCCCGGCGAGTACCGCCTGCGCATCGCCGTGCTCGATCCGCGCGGACAGGAGCTGGCGCGGTCCGAGGAGACCGTGTTCCGCGTCGACGCACCATAACGGATCAACTGCGCCACGGTGGTGCGCACAAAAATGGTGCACGTCGCCGGCGAATGATCTAGCCTGCGGATGCAGGCACGTGGCCTGCATCTTGCGTCGGCGCAAACATGAACCGCTTGCCCAGAAGCCGGGTGACGGCCGAGGAGGTACTCGACGGCCTGACCATGGCGGTCGTCGCCGTCGACGACGGCCTGCGCATCACCATGCTCAACTCCGCCTGCGAGAGTCTGTTCGGTATCTCGCGGCGCATGGCGCTCGGGGCAACGCTGACCGACGCGATTCCGCATCTGAAGCCGTATGAGGACCGTCTGCGCACGGCGCAGGCCTCGACCACCGGCTTCATCGAGCGCGAGACCGAGCTGCGCCGCAACGGCGACCCCGGCGTCACCGTGGACTGGACGGTCACGCCGTTCGCCGGCGCGCGCAAGCCAGGCCTGCTGATCGAGCTGCAGTCGCTCGATCGCCACTTACGCATCTCGCGCGATGAGCAGTTGCAGGCGCATTTCGATGCGAGCCGCGAGCTGATCCGCGGCCTTGCCCACGAGATCAAGAATCCGCTCGGCGGCATCCGCGGTGCCGCGCAGCTGCTGGAGCGCGAATATCCGGACGACGGCCACCGCGAATACACCGCGGTGATCATCCGCGAGGCCGATCGCCTGCAGAACTTGGTCAATCGCCTGCTCGGTCCCAACCGCCTGCCGCAAAAGGCGGCGCTGAACGTGCACGAGGTGCTGGAGCACGTGCGCCAGCTGGTGCAGGCCGAGGCGCCGGCCGGCGTATCGGTGCTGCGCGACTATGACCCGAGCATCCCCGAGCTGTTGGGCGATCGCGAGCAGCTGATCCAAGCCGTGCTCAATATCGTGCGCAATGCGTTGCAGGCGGTCGATGGCGATGGTCGCATCGTGCTGCGTACACGCACGCGCCGTCAGTTCACCATCGGCGCGGTGCGGCACAAGCTCGTCGTGCAGATCGACATCGAGGACGACGGCCCCGGCATCCCGCCATCGATGGTCGAGAAGATCTTCTACCCGATGGTGACCACGCGCGCCGAAGGCACAGGACTTGGCCTGCCGATTGCTCAGTATCTGGTCCACAGCCACGGCGGGCTGATCGAATGCCGGAGCCGCCCGGGCTGCACCGTTTTCACGCTTTACATGCCTCTGGAAAGCACATGACCCGTTCGTCGGCAGAACCGTCTGGCAGCCAGAGCATCTTGACCGTCTGGGTCGTCGACGACGACGAGTCGATCCGCTGGGTGCTGGACAAATCGCTCAGGCGTGAGGGCATACGTGTGGTCAGCTTTCCCGGGGCCGCCGAGTTACTCGACGCGCTCGCCGAGCGTACGCCGCCGGACGTGTTGATCAGCGACATCCGTATGTCCGGAGTCGACGGTCTGAGCCTGATGGCTCGCGTGCGTGCGGCGCACCCCGATCTGCCGGTCATCATCATGACTGCACATTCGGATCTGGACGCCGCGGTGGCGGCGTACAAGGGTGGGGCCTTCGAGTACCTGCCCAAGCCCTTCGACGTCAATGGCGTCGCCGATTTGGTGCGGCGTGCCGCCAGGAAGCGCGAGGTCGTCGACGAGCCGCCGCTTGATGCCGGCGCGACGATGATCGGCGAGGCGCCGGCGATGCAGGACGTGTTCCGCGCGATCGGCCGGCTGAGTCCGTCGCACATCACCGTGCTGATCACCGGCGAGTCCGGCACCGGCAAGGAGCTGGTCGCGCGTGCGCTGCACGCCAACAGCCCGCGGGCGAACAAGCCCTTCGTCGCGATCAACACCGCGGCGATTCCCAAGGACCTGCTCGAAAGCGAGTTCTTCGGCCATGAGCGCGGTGCCTTCACCGGCGCGGCGATGCAACGCAAAGGACGCTTCGAGCAGGCCGATGGCGGCACCTTGTTCCTCGACGAGATCGGCGACATGCCGGCCGATCTGCAGACGCGTCTTTTGCGTGTGCTCTCGACCGGCGAGTTCTACCGCGTCGGCGGTGTCGCGCCGCTCAAGGTCGACGTGCGCGTGATCGCGGCCACGCACCAGGACTTAGAACTGCTCGTGCGCGATGGCCGCTTCCGCGAGGACCTGTATCACCGACTCAACGTCATCCGCATCCGCATTCCATCGCTGCGCGAGCGCCGTGAGGATATCCCGCAGCTCGCGCGCCACTTTCTGGCGCGTGCAGCCGAAGAACTGCGCACCGAACCCAAGCGCCTGCTGCCGGAAGTGCTCGAACGCTTGCAGCGTTTCGACTGGCCGGGCAACGTTCGACAACTAGAGAACGTCTGTCGCTGGCTGACGGTGATGGCGCCGGGGCGGGACGTACACCTGCAGGATCTGCCGCCGGAAGTGCAGGTGCCGAGCGCCGCGGGATCAGTCGTCGCGGCCGATCCCGCGGCGACTTCCGCAGCCGCCACATCGGCGCCGCCGCCGGCCCCCACCGCGAGCTGGTACGAGCACCTGCGCGAGTGGGCCGCGGCCGAACTCGCCGCCGGCCAAAGCAACCTCCTCGATACCGCCGTGCCACTGTTCGAGCGCACGATGATCGAAACGGCCCTGGCCGCGACCCATGGCCAGCGTCAGGAAGCCGCAAGGCGCCTGGGCTGGGGTCGCAATACGCTCACGCGCAAGATCAAGGAACTGAAAATGGGCGACGACGAATAGGTCGTTCGTCCATCGGGGACGCGCTCGCGCGTCAGCGCATTCGAACTTTCGCTGCGCATCGCCGGCGATGCGAGGGCTGACGCGCCGGGTCAAGGACCTGCCGATCGGGGTGATGGCACTGGGGCCGCGCCACGTGCGGCGGCCGCACCGCGGCGGTCATTTTCGGCGCCGGCGTCCTTGCGGCGGAAGTAGAGCACTTTCTCGACGGTCGCGACGCGTTCACCCCGCTCGTCCATCACCTCCACCCGGTAGGTCGGCGTGTACCGGGCACCGTCGGCGGTCTCGCGCCGAACGCTGGCGTCGTCCTCCGGCGAGAGCGCGAAGGTGGCACGCACCGTGCCTCTGCCGGGACGCTCGAAAACGATGGTCGCGGCCTTGTCCCAGATCACATAGTCCTTGCCCAGCCGGGCGATGAACATGAGCATGTAGAAGGGGTCGCACATCGCGTACAGGCTGCCGCCGAAGTGCGTACCGACCGCGTTGCGGTTGCTGCGGGTTTCGCGCAGTTCGACCACCACACGGCCAAAGTCCGGTGCGACCTCGACCACGCGGATGCCCGCGCCCTTGAAGGGTGCCCAATGATTGAGATAGAGCTTGAAGAACCAGGGCTTCTTGAAGAACTGATCGCGCAGGTTCATTGCAGGGATCTCCGAAAGTTTATCGCCACGGTTCTTTAGTCCCGTCTGCTTTGCAGCCAATGACCCCTGAAGTCATGGAAGCTTCGCCGATCCCGCCGCGCGACCGACCCGTTCGTGCTTACCAGCCAGCGTCCGCAGCAGCGCCGCGCTGGCCTCGTCGGCGGGGAAGAAGCTCTCCACGCGCAGGTCGTCGGCGGTCACGTCCTGCGGCGTGCCGAAGGTGGTCATCATCGTGAACAGGCGCAGGTCGAGGCCGTTGATGCGGTAATGCACCGGTAGCACCGGCAAGCGGCTGGCGTCGAGGTCGATTTGGCGCAGCCTCATCGGCAGGTCGGGGTAACGCAGCACCTCGTCGAGTACGTCTTGTACCTGCGGATGTTCCAGGGCTTCGCGCGCGGTGCGTGCGAGAAACGGCGGCGCGACCTCGTCGAGATTGGCGATCAGCGGCCGCAGCCCTTGCGGGTGGAAGGTCAGCTTGAGCACGTTGCGCGGGCCATCGCCGCAGACCGCGCGCCAGCGCGCCTTTGCATCGCCGGCGACGCCGAGCAGGCGTTCCATCGCTGCGTTCGCCATGACCAGATTCCACGCGCGGTCGACGACGATCGCCGGATACGGCTCGTGATGGCGCAGCAGCAGATCGAGCGCGGTGTTGACCGGCTGCATGTCGGCGGCTTCGAGCCGCCGCTGCGGATACAAGCCGGCATAGCCGGCGCTCTGCAGCAGGCGGTTGCGCTCGCGCAGCGGCAGGTCGAGGGCCATCGCCAGTTGCAGCACCATCTCGCGGCTCGGGCGCGCGCCCCGATTCGAGAAAGCTCAGATGACGCTGCGAGACTTCGGCCTGCAGCGCCAGATCGAGCTGCGACAGGCGGCGCGCGCGCCGGCAGTCGCGCAGCATGCGGCCGAAAGGCGCGGCATCGGAATGGGAGGGCGTCGGGCTTTGCATGGACGGCATTGTCGCAGACGCCCGCGGCGAGTCGATTACCTGCCGCGTAATTGTCCGCATTCCCCGCTCCGGGCACCTTGGCGGCGCCTCACGTACAGGCATCCACCCACGGAGATCGTCATGAATCGCACCATCGCCCTCGTCGTCCTCGGCCTGATCACGCTCGACTTCGCCGCGCTCACCGTCTATGCGCTGATGGAACACGGCTATGTCGGCCTGTTTGCTTACCAGCTTGCGACGCCGGCCGGCTGGCAGGTGCTCGCCGACCTGGTCATCGTCTGCCTGCTGGCGATGGCGTGGATGATCGCCGACGCCCGCCGCAGCGGCCGCACGGTGTGGCCGTATCTGCTGCTGACCGTGTTCGGCGGCTCGTTCGGCCCGCTGCTGTATCTGCTCGTCGGCCTGCTCGACAGCCGTCCGGATGCACGTCCGGTGCTGGGTTGAAGCGCACGGCCGCGTGCGGGTCGCGTCAACCACTTCGCTGATGTCCCCGCGCATGCAGGACGGCCTGTGGACCGACACGCTGCGCTGGCTCGACAAACGGCGGTAGTCAAACCGTCACCGTCGTTCAACATCCCGGCGTCATGCTTCCGCAGCTTGGACGGCAGGGGCGCAGCGGCTCATGTGGCGAATGGTGTGGATCGGGATGATCGGCGCGTTGGTCTCGGGGCTCGGCGCCTGCGCTGTGGACGGCCGCTGGCGCGGCGCCGCCGAAGAGGCGCAGTACGAGCAGGCGCTGGGCGGCGGTACGCTCGCCGCGCCACGCGCCAACCGCTTCTACGCCGAGGTGCACCGCGACGCGCGCATCTACGTCTTCGCCGACGCCGACGTGTATGCGCGCTTTCTCTGGTCCGGCCGCATCGAGCACGCGGTCACGGCGATCGGTGCCGGCGCCAACGGGCAGACCGTGCAGTTCGCGCTCAGCCGCGCCGAGGCGCGCGAGCAGGAACGGCGCGTGGCCTGGCGCGGTGCCGCGCAGGCCATGTTCGAGGGCCTTCTCGCCGGTGACGGCGAGTCCTTTTATGGTGAGGTGTATCGTGACGGCCGCATCTACGTGTTCGCGAGCTGGGCGGCGCTGCAGCGGTTCCGGCGTGATGGCGCGCTGCCCGACGCCGAGCGCCTCACCGACTTTGGCCCCGAGCAGCAGACCGTGATCGTCGCCGGCCCGGTCGAGGCTACGCTGACGCGCTTTCGCGCGATCCACCACCGGTATTGAAAATCGCGCGTCGCGGACGCGCTTTCGCTCAGAGCACGTCGTAGAGCCGCAGGCGGTACTCGCGGGTGCGCTCGTCGGCGGAGCCGAGCCAGTCGAACAGGTCGATCAGGCGCTTGCGCGCCGCGTCCTGGTGGAACTTGCGATCGGCGCGCACCGCCTCGAGCAGCTTGTCCATCGCCGCCTCGACGTGGCCTTGCGCGAGCTGTCGCGCGGCGTCGACGTAGAACGCCTTGGCCGGCGATTCCTCCAGCTCGTCGGGCGCGAGTTGCATGAACGCGAGCACGCGCTGCATCGCCTCTGCCGCATCGTATTCGCGCGCGTTGGCCGGAATCCGGGCGAGCAGTTGCAACGCGGACTGCGGGTCTTCGAGCAGCAACAGGCGTGCGAGCCGCAGCGGTACGCCGGGCGGCGACTGCGGGTCCTGCGCCGCCTGCATCAGCAGCAGGCGCGCATCGTCGACGTGACCTTCGGCGAGCAGCGCGTCGGCCTCGGCGACGACATCGACCGGAGGCGGCGGTAACAGTTGCTCCAGCCATTGCTCGATCGCCGCCTGCGGCTGCACGCCGGTGAATTCGTCGACGACACGGCCGCCGATGATCAGCTTGACGTTGGGAATGCTGCGCACGCCGGCGCGCTGCGCCCACTGTGGATGCTGCTCGGTGTTGACCTTGGCAAGCACGACGCGGCCGGCGAAGCGGCGCACCGCCGCCTCGATCAACGGCGTGAGCTGCTTGCACGGCCCGCACCAGTCCGCCCAGAAGTCGACCAGCACCGGAATCTGCTGCGAGCGCTCGATGACCTCGCGGGCGAAGTCCTGGACGTCGATGATTTGGGCATTCTCGGGGGCAGCGCCGGGTGCGGCGCCGAACAGGGTGTCGGCCATGGTCCTCGATACTCGGTGAAGTGGTGGTATTGCAGCACGAAACCCCGCGCGAGCCCAGGGCCGCGCATAATCGCGTTTCCGTTCATCCGCAGGGGGTCACGATGCCCGCTCCGATTCGACTCGACATCCCGTTCTTCGCCGCGCCCTCGGAAAAGGTGTTGACCGGCGGCAAGACCAGCCCCGAGGCGCTCCGCCAGGCCCAGGCACAGGGCGTGGCCAAGATCGTCAATCTGTGCCCGCCCAGCGAGGACCTGGGCTTCGACGAACCGGCGCTCGCCGCTGCGCTGGGGCTGGCCTACGAGAACATTCCCGTCGCCGGCGGCGCCGACCTGACGCGCGAGAACGCGCAGCGCCTGGCCGATGCCATCGCCAGCGCCCCGGGGCCGGTCCTGGTGCACTGCATGAGCAGCAACCGCGTCGGTGCGCTGTTCGCGCTCAAGGCGCACTGGCTCGACGGCAAGTCCGTGGACGCGGCGATCGCCGAAGGACGCGCGCACGGCCTCAAGGCGATGGAGGCCGGCGTGCGGCAGTTGCTGGAGCGGTAGCGCGCGGCGCAGCGTCGTGCGACCCAGAACAGTCCGCAAATGAACGCTAATGGACGCCCATGAGAGGCCGCCATTGGCGTTGATTTGCGTCTATTCGCGGACCTCGCTTCCGACGGCTGCGAGCGCGCGGTCGGGGTAGTCGGTGAACACGCCGTCGACGCCCATCTGCCATAGCGTGCGCAATCGGGTTTCGTCGTTCACCGTGTAGACGTACAGCGCAAGGCCGCGCGCGTGCGCGTCGGCGATCAGGCGCGCATCGACGAACTCGTCAGAGATGTTCAGCGTTTGCGCGCCAAGCTCGGCGGCCAGCCCAGCCCAGTCCAGCGGCACGCCGCAGTACAGCGCGCCGAGCGGCACCTCGGGCAGGAGCTGCTTGAACTCCCACAGCTCCGGCAGATGGAAGGACGAGACCAAAAAGCGCTCGGCCGGCCAGCCGTCGGCGATGTATTCACGCAGGCAGGCGGCGACCGCGTTCGCGCAGCCGTTCCAGGATTTGAGTTCCACGTTCACGCCGACGCGCTGCTCGATCAGGTCCAGGGCCTCGGCCAGCGTGGGAATGCCTTCACCGTCGCCCGCGTCGAGGCGGCGCAGCGCGGCCGCCGGATGCGCGGTGAGCAGGCCGCGGCCATTGGTGGTGCGATCGAGCGTCAGGTCGTGCATGAGCCACAGCTCGCCGTCGTGGTGCTGTACGTCGATCTCGACCCAGTCCGCGCCGAGACGGATCGCCGTGTCGATCGACAGCAGCGTGTTCTCGGGCGCGTGGCCGCGCGCGCCGCGGTGACCGATCACGGTGAACGGCCGGGACGCGGTCACCGCACGAGCATCCCGGTTCTGGGCGGACTGTGTACGCATGGCCCCTCCGGCAATCGCGACGCCAGTGAGAACAAGGCTACTCCTGTTCGCCTCGGGCCTCACGTCTGGCCGTTCACTCGACCCGGATGATCTTCATCGTATTGGTGCCGCCCGAGCCGGCGCCGTCGCCCTTGGTCAGCAGCACGCGATCGCCGCTGTCGAGGGCGCCGCGGGCGCGCAGCACCTCGATCGCCTCGCGAACCTGCGTCGGGCCGCCGAACTCGCTGGGCGTGAACGCCACCGGGTAGACGCCGCGGCACAGGGCCATGCGTCGGCGCGTCTTTTCGTGCCGCGTCAGCGCGTAGATCGGGATCGAGGTGCCGGTGCGCGAGGCCATCTGCGCGGTAGCGCCGGATTCGGTGAGCGCGACGATCGCGCGCGCCTGCATCTGCGCCGCGGCCCAGGACGCGGCCATCGCGATCGCCTCGTCGGTGCGCTGGAAGTGCAGGGTGCTGCGGCGCGCGTCGCGGCTCGGCAGATGCGGTATGTTCGACTCCGCGCCCAGGCACACGCGCGCCATCGCCTCCACGGTCTTCACCGGGTATTTGCCGGTGGCGGTCTCGGCCGAGAGCATCACCGCGTCGGTGCCGTCCATGACGGCATTGGCCACGTCGAGCACCTCGGCGCGGGTTGGAATCGGATTGGTGATCATCGACTCCATCATCTGCGTCGCCGTGATCGCCAGCTTGTTCTGTTCGCGCGCCTCGGCAATGATCCGCTTCTGCCAGCCCGGCAGCTCGGCGTCGCCGATCTCCACGCCCAGATCGCCACGCGCGACCATGACCGCGTCGCTGGCCGCGACCAGCTCGCGCAGCCCGGCGAGTGCCTCGGCGCGTTCGATCTTGGCGACCAGCGCGGCATCGCTGCCGGCTTCGCGCACCAGCTGGCGCGCGAGTTCGATGTCGGCCGCCGAGCGCGGGAACGACACGGCGACGAAGTCGACGTCGATGGCCGCGGCGATGCGGATGTCGGCACGGTCCTTGTCGGTGAGCGCGGCGGCCGACAGCCCGCCGCCCTGCTTGTTGATGCCCTTGCGGTTCGACAACGTGCCGCCGACCAGTACGGTGCACTCGACACGCGTGTCGTCGATGCGCTCGACGCGCAGCGCGATCGCACCGTCGTTGAGCAGCAGGGTGTCGCCGGGTGTGACGTCGCGCGGCAGATCCTTGTAGGCGCAGCCGACCACGGTCTCGTCGCCGGCGTTGGCGCCCAGCGCGGTGTCGAGCGTGAAACGCGCGTTCTCGCGCAGCTCGACCGGGCCGCCGGCGAAGGATTCGATGCGGATCTTGGGGCCCTGCAGGTCGGCGAGGATGCCGACATCGACGCCCAGCGTCTGCGCGGTCTTGCGCACCGCTTCGGCGCGACGCTGGTGATCGTCGGCGCTGCCGTGCGAGAAGTTGAGCCGCACCACGTCGACCCCGGCGGCGATCATGCGCTTCAAGGTGCCGGGGTCGTCGGTCGCGGGGCCGAGGGTGGCGAGGATCTTGGTGCGGCGTTGCATGGGCGTTCCTTGAGTCCGATCATTCTATGTCGCGCCTCGTCGCGCCGGATGGCGTAGAGGTCCTCACAACAGCCCTTTCGTCTGGAATCCGAACAATGACCACGATCGGCACTCCGCTGTCCGCGAACGCCACCCGCATGCTGCTGCTCGGCAGCGGCGAGCTCGGCAAGGAAGTCGTCATCGAGGCGCAGCGCCTCGGCATCGAGTGCATCGCCGTCGATCGCTATGCGAACGCGCCGGCGATGCAGGTCGCGCACCGCAGCCACGTGATTCCGATGCTCGACGGCGCCGCGCTGCGGCGCGTCATCGAGCAGGAAAAGCCGCAGCTCATCGTCCCCGAGATCGAGGCGATCCACACGCCGACGCTGCTCGAACTGGAGGCCGAAGGGTATACCGTCATTCCCACCGCGCGCGCCGCGAGGCTGACGATGGACCGCGAGCGCATCCGCCGCCTCGCGGCCGAGGAACTCGGCCTGCCGACCTCGCGCTACCGCTTCGCCGGCACGCTCGATGAGTACCGCGCGGCCGTCGCCGAGATCGGCCTGCCGTGCGTGGTCAAGCCGGTGATGTCCTCGTCGGGCAAGGGACAATCTACGGTCAGGACCGAGGCCGACGTGCAGAAAGCCTGGGACTATGCGCAGAGCGGCGGTCGCGCTGGGCGAGGAGCGCCGGGCTTTCCGAGCGCTGCTCGCACGGCGCCCGAGCGCCCGGCCAGGGATGGCCGGGCAGGGGGTGGCGTGCAGGTGCAGGGCCGCGCCAGGGACGGCGAGCCTGAACTCGATCTCGGCCGTGTCATCGTCGAGGGCTTCGTCCACTTCGATTACGAGATCA
The DNA here is from genome assembly GCF_040327995.1 of Sinimarinibacterium thermocellulolyticum. Taxonomy (NCBI): domain Bacteria; kingdom Pseudomonadati; phylum Pseudomonadota; class Gammaproteobacteria; order Nevskiales; family Nevskiaceae; genus Sinimarinibacterium; species Sinimarinibacterium thermocellulolyticum. Next base: position 13,983 of record NZ_JBEPIJ010000014.1, read on the forward strand.
CGCTGCTGACGGTGCGCCACGCCGCGAGCGACGGCACCGTGACCACGAGCTTCTGCGCGCCCATCGGCCATCTGCAGATCGACGGCGATTACCGTGAATCCTGGCAGCCGCATCCGATGAGTGCCGCTGCGCTCGCGGCGTCGCAAGAGATCGCGCGCAAGATCACCGACGCGCTCGGCGGCCGCGGCATCTTCGGCGTCGAGCTGTTCATCCGCGGGGATGAAGCGATCTTCTCCGAAGTCTCGCCGCGCCCGCACGACACCGGCCTGGTCACGCTGATCTCGCAGGATCTGTCCGAGTTTGCGCTGCACGTGCGCGCGATTCTCGGTTTGCCGATTCCGGCGATCCGTCAGCATGGGCCGGCGGCGTCCTGCGCGATCCTCTTTGAAGGGGATCGCAAGGCGCCGCAGTTCGGCGGGGTCGCCGCCGCACTCGCCGCACCGGACACCGCGCTACGCCTGTTCGGCAAGCCCGAGATCGTCGGCCGCCGGCGCATGGGCGTGGCGCTGGCGCGCGCCGATTCGATCGACGCCGCGCGCGCCAAGGCGCGCGCCGCGGCCGCCGCGGTCTCCGTCGGTTAGCGTCTTTCTCGCGTCATCGTGAGTCGGCAGACTGCGCGCATGACCCTCGCGCCGATCGACCCGCAGCGCCGGCGCCTGCTGCTGGCCTTTGCCGGTCTGCTTGGCTGGCCGCTGGCCGGTTGTATGAGGGCGCCTACGGTCCGCGTCGACAGCAATCCGTTTTCGCTGGGCGTCGCCGCCGGCGATCCGCTGGCCGACGGCTTCGTCATCTGGACGCGCCTGACACCGGACCCGCTGGGCGACGGCGACCTGGAGGCGCCGGCGCTCGAGGTCATCTGGGAGGTGGCCGAGGACGAAGCCTTCCGCACGATCGTCCGCACCGGCACCGCGGTCGCGCACGCCGCCTGGGCGCACAGCCTGCATGTCGAGGTCGAGGGCCTGCGGCCGCATCGCTGGTACTGGTACCGCTTCCGTTACGGCGATGCGACGAGCGCGGTCGGGCGCGCACGCACCGCCCCGGTGCTGTGGTCGGCGCTGGACCGGCTGCGCTTCGCCTATGCCTCGTGCCAGCACTACGAGCACGGCTACTACGCGGCCTGGCGGCATCTGGCCGCGGAGGCGCCGGACCTGATCCTGCATCTGGGCGACTACATTTATGAGACCGCGGCGGCCGATCCGGTGCGCCGGCACGAAACCCGCGCCGAGCCGCAGACCCTGGCGGACTACCGCAAGCGCTACGCGCGCTACCGCCTCGATCCGGATCTTCAGGCCGCGCACGCCGCATGCGCCTGGCTGGTGACCTGGGACGACCACGAGGTCGACAACGACTACGCCGGACCGCTGAGCCAGGACCGCGATCCGGTCGAAGCCTTCCTGCTGCGTCGCGCGGCGGCCTACCAGGCCTTTTGGGAGCACATGCCGCTGCGCAACGCGATGCGCCCGCGCGGCGCCGAGCTCCCGCTGTTTCAGCGCCGCGGCTTCGGCGACCTGGCGATGTTCCACGTCCTCGACACGCGCCAGTACCGCGACGATCAGGCCTGCGCGACGCCCGAGCGCGGCGGCGGCCAGGTGGTGAAGCCCTGCGCCGAATTGCTCGATCCGCAGCGCACGCTGCTCGGCGCGCAGCAGGAACGCTGGCTGCTGCACGGCCTGTCCGGCGGCCCGGCGCGCTGGAACCTCATCGCGCAGGCGATGCTGATGGCGCCGCTCGATCAGGTCCCCGGCCCCGAGGTCGGCGTCTGGACCGACGGCTGGGACGGCTATCCGGCGGCGCGCGAGCGCATCCTGCGCCACCTGGCGGCGCGCCGAACCGCGAATCCGGTCGTCATCGGCGGCGACATCCACTCGTTCTGGGCCAGCGAGCTGGCGCCGCAGGGCGCCTCGGCACCGGTGGCCACCGAGTTCGTCGGCTCGTCGATCAGCTCGCGTCCGCCGCCGCACGAGCGCTTCGCGGCGGTGCTGCCGGAGAACCCGCACATCCGGTTCTTCGATGCGCGCCCACGCGGCTACGTGCGCTGCGAGCTGACGCCGGCGCGGCTCGACGTCGCGTTCCGTGCGATCGACGACGTGCGGGACCCGGCCTCCGGCGTCGGCACGCGGGCCGCGTTCGTCGTCGAATCCGGGCAGGCGCGCGTGCAGACGGCCTGAACGCATCGTCGGCGGCGTCCCGCCGGACGGTCATGCAGCCGCAAGGGCGCTGCCGTAGAATGCGCGCCCTTTTAGCCTCCCCGAGCTGCGTCCGACGCCGGTCGGCCACATGCTCTACGGTGCCTGCTTGGTGCCGCGTCCTTCGAAGTGGTGTCCCCTTGAGCGTCCAGAACCTCCGCAACATCGCCATCGTCGCGCACGTCGACCACGGCAAGACCACGCTGGTCGACAAGCTGCTGCGCCAGTCGCAGACGCTGGATCAGCGCGAGCAGCTCGGCGAGCGCATCCTGGACTCCAACGACCTGGAGCGCGAGCGTGGCATCACCATCCTCGCCAAGAACACGGCGATCCGCTGGACCGACGCGCGCACCAACACCGAATACCGCATCAACATCGTCGACACGCCGGGACACGCCGACTTCGGCGGCGAGGTCGAGCGCGTGCTGTCGATGGTCGACTCCGTGCTGCTGCTGGTCGATTCCGTGGACGGTCCGATGCCGCAGACGCGTTTCGTCACGCAGAAGGCCTTCAACATGGGGCTCAAGCCCATCGTCGTGCTCAACAAGATCGACCGTCCGGGCGCGCGTGCCGACTGGGTCGTCGACCAGGTGTTCGAGCTATTCGACAAACTCGGCGCGACCGACGAGCAGCTCGATTTTCCGTTCATCTACGCCTCCGGTCTCAACGGCTATGCCGGCCATTCGCCGGACATCCGCGAAGGCGACATGACGCCACTGTTCCAGACCATCGTCGACAAGGTGCCGCCGCCGGACGTCGATCCGGAAGGGCCGTTCCAGATGCAGATCACCTCGCTGGCGTATTCGAGTTACGTCGGCGTGATCGGTACCGGCCGCATCAAGCGCGGGCGCGTGCGCCCCAACATGCCGGTGGCCGTCGTCGGCCGCGACGGGGGCGTGCGCCAGGGGCGCGTGCTACAGGTGCTCGCGTTCATGGGTCTGGACAAGCACGAAACCGCCGAGGCCGAGGCCGGCGACATCATCGCCATCACCGGCGTCGAGGACCTTGGTATCTCCGAGACCGTCTGCGACGCCAAGGTGCCCGAAGGCCTGCCCACGCTGCAGGTCGACGAGCCGACGATGAGCATGATCTTCGAGGTCAACAAGTCGCCCTTTGCCGGCCGGGAGGGCAAGTTCGTCACCAGCCGCCAGATCGGCGAGCGCCTGCAGCGCGAGCTCAAGACCAATGTCGCGCTGCGTGTCGAGCCGGGCGAGTCGCCGGACCAGTTCCGCGTCTTTGGTCGCGGCCTGCTGCACCTGGGCGTGCTGCTCGAGAACATGCGCCGCGAAGGTTACGAAGTCGCGGTCGCGCGTCCGCAGGTCATCCTCAAGGAGATCGACGGCGAAGTCTGCGAGCCCTACGAAACCCTGGTCGCGGACGTCGAGGAAAGCCACCAAGGCAGCGTCATCCAGGGCCTCGCCGAGCGTGGCGGCAAGATGCAGAACATGATGCCGGACGGCCGCGGCCGCGTGCGTCTGGAGTACATCATCCCGTCGCGCGGGCTGATCGGCTTTCAGACCCAATTCATGGCCATGACGAGCGGCACGGGCCTGTTGTTCCACAACTTCGACCACTTCGGCCCCAAGACCGAGGCCGCCGACATCGGCCAGCGCCGCAATGGCGTGATGATCGCCAACGAGCAGGGCAAGGCGCTGGCCTACGCGCTGTTCAACCTGCAGGAACGCGGCCGCATGATGGTCGAGCCCGGTGACGAGGTCTACGAGGGGCAGGTCGTCGGCATCCACTCGCGCGACAACGACCTGGTCGTCAACGTGCTCAAGGGCAAGAAGCTCACCAACATCCGCGCTGCCGGTTCCGATGAGAACGTGATCCTGACCCCCGCGATCAAGCACACGCTCGAACAGGCGCTGGAGTTCATCAACGACGACGAGCTCGTGGAGCTGACGCCGGAGTCGGTACGCGTGCGCAAGAAGTTTTTGAAGGAACACGAAAGAAAGCGCGCCGAGCGGGCGGATTGAGCGCTGCGGCGAGGCGGTGACGCGCCGCCGACGCCGGGATCTTGAGCGCGCCGGCATCTGGGGTAACATGCGCGGCCGTTTTCGCATCCAGACCGGTGATCGCATGGCATTCAAGAAGTGGCGCTGCCTGATCTGCGACTTCGTTTACGACGAGGAGAAGGGCTTGCCCGACGAGGGCATCGCCCCAGGCACTCGCTGGGAGGACGTGCCCGAGTCATGGACCTGCCCTGACTGCGGCGCGTCCAAGGGTGACTTCATGATGGTCGAAGACTGACGCCGAGCGAGCTCGAGCGTCCCCGCGAACACCCCACCGTACGGCCCGTACGCCGCGGGTCAGGTTCTGTCACAAGGCCCCGCGGGCCGCATCAACCCGAGTCGCGCAGCAGCAAGGCTTTGAGCACGTTCCCGAAGCGTTCGGCGTAGGCGGTCGGGGGCGCATCGTGGATGACACGGGCTTTGCGCAGTTTCCGGAGTACGCGCGCGTTGGCCTCGCACAGCTAGACCGCGACACCGCGTCGGCGCAGCGCTTCGATCGCTCCCAGCATCGCGATCGTGAATGCCGGACCGATCAGCGTAACGAGCCGTGAGATCGAAAGATCCGGCAGCGCCGGCGCCGGCAGCCCCGTTGGAATGCCGCCGAAAGCGCTGCCGATCGTGGCCACGCCAGTGGGGCGCAACAGCGCGTGCAAGACCGTGGCCACGACCAACGCGACCAAGGGCCCGGGTACCCGTCGAATGCCGGGAATCCGCGGAGTGAATAGCACCAACGCGAGGCTCAGTATCGCGAGGGCGGTGGTGCCGACATGTGCCTTCGGCAGTACCTTCGGCAGTACCTGTACGAGATGCCAAAACTTCTCGTGGAAGTGCTCGCCACCGACTTTCGGCAGGCCGAAGAAGTCCGGCCACTAGCCGACGAAGATGATCACGCCGATGCCGGCAGTAAAGCCTTTGCTGACCGGCGAGGGGATAAACTTGATGACGCCGCCCATGCGCGTAAGGCCCATCGCCAGCAGGATGACACCCGCCATCAGCGTGGCGACCTGAAGTCCGGCGACGCCGTATTGTGCGGTTACGCCGGCCAGGATGGCGACGAAGGCGCCGGTGGGGCCGGCGATCTGCACACGGCTGCCACCGAACATCGACACCAGGGCGCCAGCGATGATCGCGGTATACAGGCCTTGTTCGGGGCGGGCGCCGCAGCCGCAAACGCGAGCGATAGCCCAGCTCTGGCCAAGCCTGGCGCTGCGTCGACGCTTAGGCGCGAGTGCCCGACGCCCGGTGCGGTTGCCGTGTCGCCGTCGCTTCACCGCGCTTCGTGGAGCGCCTGGATCAGCGGGCAGCGCACACGGCCGCGTGTGGTCGAGCAGCGAGAAATCAGTTCCGCCAGCGCGGTTTCGATGCGTTTGAGATCGGCGATGCGCGCGCGCACGTCGTCGAGCTTCTTGCGCGCCTGCTCACGCGCTTGCTGGCAGTGCGTGCCGTCCTCGAGTTCGAGCAGATCGGCCACTTCTTCGAGGCTAAAACCCAGCCGCTGCGCCGATTTGATGAAGCGGATGCGGCCAAGCGCATCGGCGCCGTAGCGGCGGATGCTGCCGACGGGACGATCCGGCTCCGGCATCAGCCTCTTGCGCTGGTAGAAGCGAATGGTTTCGACATGGACGCCGGCCGCGCGCGCCAGGGCGCCAATCGTCATCGGCTCGCGATCAGAAATAGCGTTCATGGCCTTGACTCCGTACTTAAGTACGGAAGTAAGCTTACGCCATGAAACCCGATTCCCCAACCGCGCGTGCCGACACAGGTAGCGGTCGAATGGCGCTGGCGACCGGGTTCGTCTCCGCGATCCTGGCCTCGACCTGTTGCCTCGGGCCGCTGGTGCTGATCACGCTGGGCTTCTCGGGGGCATGGATCAGCAACCTGACGGCCCTCGAACCCTACCGCCCGATCTTCATCGGCGTGGCCCTCGTCGCGTTGTTTCTCGCCGGGCGGCGCATCTGGGCAAGCGCTCCCGCGTGTGAGCCGGGACAGCTCTGCGCAGTGCCGTCGGTACGGCGCGGCTACAAGCTGCTGTTCGGGATCGTGGTCGCCTTGGTGATCGTGGCGCTCGGCTTTCCGCTGGTCGCGCCCTGGTTCTATTGAGGAACGGAGGTCGTCATGAAGAAGCTGCTGGCATGGTCCTGTGTCGCACTCGCTCTCGCATCGAGCGCGCCGCTCATCGCGGCCACCAAGACCGTCACGCTGTCGGTGCCGGGCATGAACTGCGCCGCCTGTCCGATCACGGTCAAGAAGGCCTTGAGCAAGGTGCCGGGCGTGGCCAAGACGGACGTGAACCTCGACAAGCGCGAGGCGACGGTGACCTTCGACGACGCGAGGACCAACGTCGAGGCGCTGATGCGGGCCACGCAGGACGCAGGCTACCCGTCGACCGTTACGGAAAGCGCGAATTGAACGCACTCGTACTGGAATCGACCCTGCGCTGTCCGGTGTGCGGGCACACGAAGACCGAGGTCATGCCCACCGACGCCTGCCAGTGGTTCTATGAGTGCGAAGCCTGCCACACCGTGCTCAAGCCCAAGCCCGGTGATTGCTGCGTCTATTGCTCCTACGGCACCGTGCCTTGCCCGCCCGTTCAAGAACGGGGCAAGGCGGGCTGTTGCGCCGGCTGAGCGTCAGCTTTCGGGCGGCGAGAACCCCAGTGCCTTGCGCTGTTCGGCCCAGTCCCGCGGCAGCGGTTCGTGCCGGCCGCGCAGGGTTTGCAGGTTCAGATGCCGCGGCTGGCGGCCGTCCAGGATCGACACGCACGCCATTCCGGTGTTCGCTGAGGGTGAAACCGTAGGTCACTTCCCCCGGCGCAGCCGGTCGCGGCCAGGATGCGTCTGCAAGCTCCAGCACGAGCCGACGGCGCGCCTCGCACACGATGACCGTCCCAACCAGGTAGGGCGTGCCGGAGGCGTCACACCAGGCGAGGCACCGGCCCAGGGGCGCCTCATCGTCGAGTGACGGCTCGACCTCCATCCACCTGCGGATCAGGCGGGGCTGGGTCAGTACGGCCCATAATCGATCGGGCGGCGCCTCGATCCAGTGGGATTTTTCGACGATCACCGGCTCTGGCGTGTTCATTGGCGATCCTCCTTTGGTTCCCGGTCCTTGCGCGCCTTGGGGTAGATGGCATCTCATCGACCTTGGCATGACGTCTGCGCTTGCGTGCCTTATCGGTGGAGCGCAGGGCAGTCAGCTCGTACCGGCGGCTTCTTGAAGTCGGGCTTGATCGAGCTTGGTCATCCCAAGCATCGTCACGTTCATCCGCTCGGCGGCGGCACGGTCGGTGCCTTCGTCAATGGCCAGCACGACCTCGGGGACGATCTGCCAGGACACGCCGAAGCGGTCCTTGACCCAGCCGCAGGGCTGGACCTCGCCGCCCGCGGACAAGGCTTCGTGCAGACGGTCGATCTGGGCCTGGGTTTCGCAGTTCACGTAGAGCGAGAAGCTCTCGTGGAACTTACCGAAGTACCCACCGCCGTTGAGCGCCAGCAACTCCATGCCATTCAGGTGAAATCGGATGGTTTTGACCGCGCCGGCTGACCCGGGCAGTTGATCGGGCGACAGGCCGTGCACGCGCTGCACGGTGTCGATCTCGGCCTGCGAGAACGTGCTGCGTGCAAGTTCTTCCGCGTGGCCGAACACGGTGCGGAAGAGGTCGATGTAGGTGCGGACCGCTTGCTCGGTCTGCTCGGCATCGGCAAAGGCCAGACAGGGAACGATGGGCTTCATGAGCGGGCCTCCTGGCTTTCGAGGGTGTGGGGAGCGGAGTGATGCTCGTGGGCGATGAGCCACCGGTCATCGCGCTTGACGAACCCCAGGGTCAATCGGCAAACGGGTGAGGGCGAGCCACCGATGCGCAAGAGTCCCGTGGCGAAGGCCACATCGTGCCCGGCGGTCACGCGCAGGTCCTCGATGACGAAGAGATCCGGGTGCGGCGCGCCGTAGCGGAAGAACAGATCCCAGGTCCGGCGGTAGGCGTCGAGCCCGAGCGATTGCAGCGGCTCGGGCACGTCGAATATCACGATGTCCTCGGTGTGCTGCGCAAGGATGCCATCCAGGTCGCCCGCCTGGATAGCGCACTCCCAGCGGCGGATCACAGCCTCGATGTCGCCCGACGCCGCCGATGCACCCGCAGCGTTCATGGCGTGGGGATCTCCGCTTCCACCAAGCGAGTGAGCAGGTCGAAGGACTGCTGCCAACCCATGCGGCAGGCCTCGGGGGGGACCGCATCGGGCAGCCCTGCCTGCTCCACCGTCAGTTCGGTGCCGCAGGACACGGCGCGCAAGGTATAGGTGGTCAACATTTCGCCGGGCAGCCCTGGGTCGTCGAAGCGATCGGTGGCCACGAGCTTTTCGTTCGGCACGACCTCGCGGTAGGCCCCACCGAAGCTGTGGCGCTGCCCATTGCCCAAGTTGATGAAGCTCATGCGGTAACGCCCGCCGACCCGAAGGTCGAGTTCGTGCACCTCGGCCACGAAGCCATCGGGCGGATTCCATTTGACGATCGCGGCCGACACGGTCAGTGCCCGCCACAGGCGCTCGGGCGGGCAGCGAAAGACGCGCACCTGGGTCAGGGTATACGGCATGGTCATCTCCTCTTCGATGGCGGATGGCGGGTTGGGAAACGAGTCGCAAGACTCGCGTTGTTGCGCGCCTCGTTGCGGCGAACCGGTAAAAGCCCCTCGACATAGCGCTTGAGATGCGCGATGGCCTCGAGTGCTGCCCGAGGATCGTTCAAGGCTTTGGCGAGCACGAAGCCGCCTTGCAGCACGGCCTGGATGTGGCGGGCCAGGCTCTCGGCACTCCAGTCGGCCTTGGGCGCGTACCGGGCCCGGGCCGCCTCGATGGTGGGTACGAGCGTTTGTGCGTGGGCCTCGATGCCCGCGCCGCAGGCGGCCTGCAGGGCCGGGTGGCTGGCAAAGGTCTCTTGCACCAGGGTGCCGAGCAGGCAGGTGAACTCGGGCAGCTCGCCGCGCACCCGTGCTGCGCGGAAGTCCAGGTAGGCCAGCAGCCGCGCGCGCGGGTCCTCGACCTGCCAGTACGGTGCGGCTTCGAACAACGCGCCGGTGCGTGTGTTCCAGTGCTCGACGGCCGCCAGCGCCGCGGCTTCCTTGCTGTCGAAGTGGTGGAAGAACGCGCCCTTGGTGACGCAGGCGGCCCGGCAAAGGTCATCGACCGTGGTGGCGGTGTAGCCCTTTTCGCGAAACGTGCGCAGGGCGACATCGAGCAAACGGGTGCGGGCGCTTTCGGCATCAGCCATTGCAACATACCAACCGGTTGGTGTTCTATAAACATACCGATTGGTTGGTATGGTGTCAAGGCCGCGCCGGTGAAGCCTTCACCTGCTCAGGCTGGGTCCGCGCGGTAGAGGCCTGCGCTACCGACCCGGCGCAAACCCCAGCAGCCGGCGCTGTTCGGCCCAATCCCGTGGCAGCAGCTCATGCCTCCCGCGCAGTGTTTGCAGATTCAGATGGCGCGGCTGGCGCCCGTCCAGGATGGCCTCGACGATGTCGGGGGCCAGCAGGGTCAAGCGCAGCACCTCGGCCACCCAGCCGGGCTCCAGCTTCAGAGCAAGGGCCAGGTCGGTCGCCGTGGCATAGCGCCCCTCCTCGAGCAGCCGCTTCCAGTAGAAGGCCTTGCCCAGCGTCTTGATCATCGGCGCATCCAGCCCGCCCACCGATTGCGCGGTGGTCCCGGGCGTGGGCGGGATCAGGAGCTTGCGGTTGTGCCGGCGCTTGATCGTCAGCGGCACCACGGTCACCCGCTGGCTGCCGCTGACGTAGCTGCGGGCATCGGCGCCGACTTCGACCCGGATCACGCGGCGGCGGGAGTTCGGCACGGGATCGGAAGACGCCTGGGTCATGCCAAGGCCTCCTCGGCACTCGCGCGGCACTCCTCGACCAAGGGATGCGCGCCGATCTCGGGCCCCAGTCCCAGCCAGCCGTCCTCGCGCCAGAGGATGTCGAGCCCGTGCTCATGCAGTTGCACCCGCTCGATCAGCAGCCGCGCGATGCGTTGCTGCTCGGCCGGGAACAACTGTGACCACACCTCCCCGATGCGGCGCATCGCCACCACCACCTGCGCTTCGTCGAGGGCGGCACCCGCCGGGTGGCGCTGGCACGCCCGCCAGGTGCCGATCAGCACTTCCGGTGCCGACAGTGCTGCGTGGATCTGCGCGAGGACCGCGTTTTCGATCTCGGCGGCGGGCAGATGACCGACGTCCACAGCGCCCGGCGCCAGGCTCGCGCCTGCGTTGCGGCGCTTGTGCAGATAGGGGACGTAGTAGCGATAGAGGCGTCCGCTCTTCTTCTTGACGAAGGTGTGCAGCATGCGCTGCCCGTCGGGCGCGAACAGCAGCCCGGCGAGCAAGGCCGGATGCTGGGCGCGGTGTTCGCGCGGCGCCTGTTTGCGGCGCTCGATGAACGCGTGCGCGGCGTCCCATAGATCTTGGGGCACGATGGCGTCGTGCTGGCCGGGATACCAGGTGCCGTGGTTGCGGATCTCGCCCAGGTAGATCCGGTTGCGCAACAAGGCGAAGATGTATTGCTGGTCGATCGGGCGGCCCGTGCGCTGGCGTCCGCCCTGAGTCACCCAGGCCTTGGTCCTGTGGCCTTCGATGGCCAGCTCCCGCACCAGCCGCGCCCCCGAGCCATGCTCGGCATAGCGCCGGAAGATGTCGCGCACCAGCGCCGCTTCGCGCTCGTTGACGACGAGCTTGCGCTCGATGACGTCATAGCCCAGCGGCGGCATGCCGCCCATCCACATGCCCTTCGCCTTGGAGGCGGCGATCTTGTCGCGGATGCGCTCGCCGGTGACCTCGCGCTCGAACTGCGCGAAGGACAGCAGGATGTTGAGCGTGAGCCGCCCCATCGAGGTCGTGGTGTTGAACTGCTGCGTGACCGCCACGAAAGAGACACCGTTGCGGTCGAACACCTCCACCAGTTTGGCGAAGTCGGCCAGGCTGCGCGTGAGGCGGTCGATCTTGTAGACGACCACAATGTCGATGCGGCCGGCCTCGATGTCGGCCAGCAGCCGCTTGAGCGCCGGGCGGTCGAGGTTGCCGCCGGAGTACCCGCCGTCGTCATAGCCGTCTTCGACGGCGATCCAGCCCTCGTGGCGCTGACTGGCAATGTAGGCCAGCCCGGCGTCGCGTTGGACCTCCAGGCTGTTGTATTCCTGGTCGAGCCCTTCGTCGCTGATCCAGCACGCGCGTTACGTACTCGCCGCCGATGCCGTGATCCACTGCGATGTCCACGCACTCGTGGCTGAAGTCGTCGGTGATCGTCAGGCACTTGATGCGCCGACCACTGGCCAAGCTGTCGCTGACGAAGTCCATGCTCCAGACCTCGTTGATCGTCTCGCAGCGGTGCAGCGGCACGCGTTCGAGCCGCAGCCGCTTACTGCCCCGGCGTTTGCGCACCGCCAGGTCAGCCAACCGATACAGCCGGTACACGCGCTTGTCGTTGATCGCCGTACCGTCGGCTCGCAGCAGGTCGCCGATGCACCGGTAGCCGAAGCGCCTGCGCTCGTGCGCCAGCTGCGTGATGCGCTGGCTCATGTGCCGATCCGCCTCGGCTCGCAGAGGCGGGTGGCGCCAGCTGTCGCGCGACAGACCCACCAAGGTGCACGCCCGTCGTTCGCTGATCGAGGTCTCTTGCAGCATCTTGCCCACCGCCTGTCTCTTGGCCGGTGGGCTCAGCACTTTACCCCGAAGGCCACCTTCAGCGCTTCGTTGTCCAGGGCTGCCTCGGCCAGCAGCTTCTTCAGCCTGGCGTTCTCCGCTTCCAGCTCGCGCAGCCGCTTCGCGTCGCGGCTCTATGCCGTTTTGTGTGGAAACGCTTCGCGTCATGTCGGCATGGCTGGCGCGAACGGACTGGCCGGCAGGTGCCTGAGCTTGGACATGCGCAGGTAGGCGATGGCGATGAAGTTCTGGCTCGTCCTGAAGCCGCGCGCGGCGCGCTTGGCCTGTTGCAGCAACCCGTTCATGGCTTCGACGAAGGCGTTGCTGCGGTGATCGACTGTTGCCGCTCGCTGAAAACTGACCAGCAAATCGAGGATCTGCTCGCGGAAAATTGACCAGGGTGTTCCGACCTAGCCTGCGGGGTTTAAAGCCCAGCAGGGAGACGAGGTGCACCCCATGGCGACATACGCGAAAGTCCGCAGGATGCGGCTGCGGGACGGGCTATCGATCAGCGAGATCGCACGCCGCACGAGCCTGTCGAGAAACACGATCAAGACGTGGCTGCGGGAGCCGACCCGCAGCGAGATGAAGTACCGGCGCCCTGCCGGCCCCAAGAAGATCACGGACCACGAGCAGTGGCTGCGCTAGGCACTGGAGGCCGATTCGCGTCGGCCACGGCGTGAGCGACGCACCGCGCTGAAGCTGCATGCACAGCTCAAGGACCAGGGCTTCACCGGCAGCTACGCGCGCGTCACCGAGTTTGTCCGTAAGTGGCGGCCGAGCTGGGCGCGATCAGCGCCCGAGCGGCCTATGTGCCGCTGACGTTTACCTGGGGCGAGGCCTTCCAGTTTGACTGGAGCGAGGAGCACCTCGTGATCGGCGGGATCTGGCGCAAGGTGCAGCTGGCGCACATGAAGCTGTGCGCCTCCCGCGCCTTCTGGCTCGTGGCCTACCCGAGTCAGGGCCACGAGATGCTCTTCGACGCGCACACCCGCTGCCTGACCGGCCTGGGCGGGGTCGCCCGGCGCGGCATCTACGACAACATGAAGACGGCGGTCGACCAGATCCCGCGCAAGGATCGTGGGCGCGTCGTCAACGCGCGCTTCACCGCGATGACGGCGCACTATCTGTTCGATCCCGACTTCTGCAACGTCGCCTCCGGCTGGGAGAAGGGTCGCGTCGAGAAAGGCGTGCAGGATGCCCGTCGCCGGATCTGGCTCGACGCCACGCAGCAGCGATTCGGCAGCTTCGCCGAGCTCAATGTCTGGCTGGCGACCCAGTGCATGGAGGCCTGGTCAGCGCCGCACCCGGACTTCTCCGGCATGACCATCCGGGAGGCCTGGGAGCACGAGCAGCCACAGCTGATGCCGATGCCCACACCGTTTGAAGGATCCGTCGAGCTGCCGGCGCGGGTGTCGAGCACGAGTCTGGTGTCGGTCTCCCGTAACCGTTACTCGGTGCCGTGTCGGCTTGCGGGGCATCGCGTCAGCGTGCGGCTGTATCCCGAGCGCGTCGTCATCGTCGCCGATCAGAGCGTCGTGGCCGAGCATGCCCGCGCCGTCGATCGCGACCACGTCATCTACGACTGGCAGCACTACCTGCCGCTGATCGAGCGCAAGCCCGGTGCGCTGCGAAACGGCGCGCCGTTTGCCGATCTGCCGGACCCGCTGCAACGGCTGCGTCGGGCGCTGCTCAAACGCGACGGCGGCGACAAGGTCATGGCACAGGTGCTCATGGCCGTGCTGGTCGCCGTCGAGCTGGTGCTCGACAGTGGCCGCCCCAGCGCCGAGCACGTGCTCAACGTCCTCGCACGACTCAGGCAAGGACCACCACCGCAATCGGTCGAGACCTCTCTGTGCGTCAAGGCGGCGCCGATTGCCGATACCGAGCGATACGACACGCTGCGTACGGAGGTGAGCCATGGCTGATCTGATCAATGATCTGAAGCGGCTGCGTCTGTACGGCATGGCGGCCTACTATGCCGAGGGCCTGGAACAAGGCTCGACGACGGGCCTGACCAGCTACGAGACCCTGCTGGCGCAGCTGGTACAGGCTGAATCGACGGACCGGGCGATGCGCTCGATCCGCTACCAGATGCATGTCGCACGCTTTCCGATCCATCGCGATCTGGCCGGCTTCGACTTCGAGCAGTCGAAGGTCGACCGGCGACAGATCACGACCTTTGCCACGACCGCCTTCACCGAGAAGGCCGAGAATATCGTGCTGATCGGCGGTACTGGCACCGGCAAGACGCATCTGGCCACGGCGCTGGGGATCGAAGCCGTCGCTCGCCATGGCAAGCGGGTGCGCTTCTACTCGACCATCGAACTGGTTAACAGGCTGGAGAAGGAGAAGGCCGCTGGCAGGGCCGGCCGTCTGGCGCACCAGCTGATGCACCTGGATCTCGTGATCCTCGATGAGCTGGGCTACTTGCCGTTTTCGCAGGCCGGCGGCGCGCTGCTGTTTCACCTGCTATCGAAGCTCTACGAGCACACCAGCGTGATCATCACGACCAATCTGGGCTTCGCCGAATGGGCGTCCGTCTTCGGCGATCCGAAGATGACCACGGCGCTGCTGGATCGACTGACGCATCACTGCCACATCGTCCAGACCGGCAACGAGTCCTACCGCTTCCGTCACAGCAGTCACACCGCCAAAGCGCGCATCAAGTCCAGGGAGCAGGCCAAGACCCGGCCACAGGAGGAAACCGACGAGACGATCTGACAACCGGCGATAGAATCAAACCACGCCGGCAGCATCCGCCGCCGGCCTCCATCCCTGGTCAATTTTCAACGAGCAGTGATGGTCAATTTTCGGTGAGCGCCAACAGTCCTCGTGCCCGTATCTGCTGTTGGTCTCAAGGAACCGCGAGGCGAGATCACCAAGGAGGCCGATGTGCCGGTTGGTCCACCGGCACGCGCGCCAGAGCAGCCCTCAGCGTGTCGTCGAATCGATTGGCATACTGGTCCGGAGACGAATTGCCGGCAAGATGGGCTTTGCGGAGTTTTCCCAGCACGCGCGCATTGGCTTCGCACAGCCAGACCTCGACACCGCGTCTGCGCAGCGTCCCGATCGCTTCCTCCAGCGTCTGAATGCCCGTGATGTCCATGAACGGCACACGCCGAAGACGGATGATCAGCACCTTCGGGTCGGCATGTATCTGAAGCAGCGCGCGCTCGAAGTTCTCCACCGCGCCGAAGAACATCGGCCCGTCGATCTCGTAGACCATTAGGCTTTGTGGCAGTCGTTCGATACCGTGCTGTTTCAACTCGGCCTGGAGATCCTGCGCGTGTGCCGGTCGCACCTCCACCGTTTCAGTCATTCGGCGCAGGAAATGCAGAATGGCAAGGATCACGCCGACGTTGACGGCAACCACCAGATCCGCGAACACGGTGAGTAAAAAGGTGATCACCAGGATGACGCGGTCGGCGCTTGGCGCTGTCCTGAGCATGTGGACGAAGTGGCGGGCCTCGCTCATGTTCCAAGCCACGACGAACAGGATCGCCGCCAGCGCAGCCAGCGGAATGCTCGCTGCCAGCGGCGCCAGGAAGATCAGCACCGCGACCAGCGTCAGCACGTGAATCAAGCCTGCCAGCGGGCTGGTGGCCCCGTTTCGAATGTTTGTCGCTGTGCGGGCGATCGCTCCGGTGGCCGCAAATCCACCGAACAACGGTGCGGCGATGTTTGCGATGCCCTGGCCGACTAGTTCCTGATTCGAGTCGTGACGCGTGCCAGACATGCCGTCGGCGACCACCGCCGACAGCAGCGACTCAATCGCCCCCAGCATCGCGATAGTGAACGCCGGGCCGACCAGCGATACGACCTGCGAGATCGACAAATCAGGCAGCGTCAGCGCCGGCAGCCCGGTTGGAATGCCGCCAAAAGCGCTGCCGATCGTGGCCACGCCGGCAGGCTGAAGCAGCGCGTGCAGAACCGTGGCCGCCACCATCGCGACCAAGGGCCCGGGCACCCGCCGGACGCCGGGAATCCGCGGAGTGAACAGCACCAACGCCAGGCTCAATATCGCGAGGGCGGTGGTGCCGACATGCGCCTTCGGTAGCACCTGTACGAGATGCCAGAGCTTCTCGTGGAAGTGCTCGCCGCCGACCTTCGGCAAGCCGAAAAAGTCGGGCCACTGCCCGACGAAGATGATCACACCGATGCCGGCGGTGAAGCCCCGTATGACCGGTGCCGGGATGAACTTGATGACACCGCCCATGCGCGCCAGACCCATCGCCAGCAGCATGACGCCCGCTATCAGCGTGGCGACCTGCAGTCCAGCGATGCCGTACTTCGCCGTGATTCCGGCCAGGATGGCGATGAACGCGCCGGTGGGGCCGGCGATCTGCACGCGGCTGCCGCCCAGCAGCGACACCAGTGCGCCACCGACAATCGCGGTATACAGGCCCTGCTCGGGGCGGGCACCGGACGCGATCGCGAAGGCCATCGCTAGCGGCAGGGCCACCACCCCGACGATGACACCGGCCACGATGTTCGGCATCCACTGATCGCGCGCGTACAACCCGGCGCGACGGGCTTCCAGCAGCGCAATCATGATGACTTTCCGCCGGCTGCGGACGTTACCCCCAGCCGTCTGCTCTCTAGCGGCCGCAATAAGCTGCGTGTCGACTTGACCAGCCTTCTTCGCCGAACCGTTTCAGGAAGCCCGGGAACATTAACATAAAACATACATTAAATTATAATGTCTTGAAGCGAGGAAAACTAGATGGAGCTCAAGACCGCGCGGCTGACCGTGCTGATCGATCCGGCCAAGAAGAAAGCTTTCGAGGACCTGTGCGCGCAACAGGACGTGACGCCGTCCCAAGTCGTACGTCAGTTGATCCGCGACTACCTGCGGCACCACGGTGTCGCCTGGCAACCGAGCGGGCCGACCCGGGACGACGGACGCGCCGACTAGCCGTCGAGCCTGATGCTTTGGTCAGCCAAGCGCGATGGACAACCGCTGGCAATGGCGCACGCGCAACTTGTGGACGCGGCAGGCGGTCTGCGTGTGCCACGGCGAAGAAGTTGGCGCAGGTTTCGAGAGAAGATAGGGCGGAACAGGGGCGAACCGGGCGCGTCGCGGCCCCTTGTTCGCCGACCGTCGGCACACGCAGAAGGGCCCGGAACCCCGCGTGGCGGGCGGATTCCGCAAAGGAAAACGCCCAACCGAGAACGGTTGGGCGCTGAATAATGGTGGCCAGGGACGGAATCGAACCGCCGACACGGGGATTTTCAGTCCCCTGCTCTACCAACTGAGCTACCTGGCCGATGTCGGGTTTGCGCCCGTGAAAACGGGCTGGCCGAAAGGCGCGGTATTAAACCGGCGCCTCGATGACAAGTCAAGAAAACGCGGCCGGCGCTGACGGTCGTGCGGTGGAGTTGACTTCGCTGCGCCGTCGCCGCCTTCACTGTGACGGTGGCACGTATCCGGTGTCGGAAGTCTTGCCGTCGCCGAAGAAGTAGCGCTCCATCTGTTCGCTGAGGAAGCGCCGTGCCTGCGCGTCGGCCAGCACCAGGCGGTACTCGTTGATCAGGCGTGTCTGCTGTTCGATCCATCCCTGCCAGGCTTGTTTCGAGACATTCTCGTAGATGCGCTGGCCCAGCGGCCCCGGCAGTGGCGGACGATCGAGGCCCTCGGCGTCTATACGGAGCTTGATGCAGTGGACGGTGCGGCTCATGTCGAAGCGGTGGTGAAGAGGCGGGTGAGCAGCTTGCGCACCGGCGCCGGCAGGCCCAGCGTCGCAAGCTCGTCAAGACTAACCCAGCGTCGGCGTTCTGGCTCGGCGAGCTCGCACGGCATCGGCAGTTCGACGCGCAGCGGTTGCAGTTCGAGATCGAAGTGGGTGAAGCCGTGGCGGACCAGACCGAGCGTTTCGATGCGCTGCGCCCGGTCGAGCAGTGCCTGCGTGCCGTCGCCGCCGAGCGCGGCATCGTCGAGCAGGGGCGGGCACCATAGCCCGCCCCAGATGCCGAGCGGGGCGCGCCGTTCCAGCAGTAGCTCACCGTGCGGATTTTGCGCCAGCACCAGGCGTGCGCGCCTGAGCGGGCGCGGCTTGCGCGGTCTGGCCGCCGGATAGCGGGTGACGTCGTTACGCTGGCGCGCGGTACAGTCGCCGGCGAGCGGACAGCGCGCACAGGCCGGCCGGCGCGCGCGACAGACCGTCGCACCGAGGTCCATCAGTGCCTGTGTGTAATCGGCCAGGCGCGTTTCCGGCAGCAGCGCCTCGGCGATCGCCCACAGGCGCTTGTGCACCGCGGGTGTGCCGGGCCAGCCGTCGACCGCGCGATGCCGCGCAAGCACGCGGCGCACGTTGCCGTCGAGTATCGCGGCGCGCGTGCCCCAGGCCTGCGCCGCGATCGCGCCGGCGGTCGAACGGCCGATGCCGGGCAGGGCCGCGAGGGCGTCGACCGAACGCGGGAACTCGCCGCCGTGTTCGGCAACGATCTGCCGCGCGCAGCGGTGCAGGTTGCGCGCGCGGGCGTAGTAGCCCAGGCCCGACCACAGCGCGAGCACCTCGTCGATGGACGCCGACGCCAGCGCGTTCACGTCGGCAAAGCGCGCGACGAAGCGCTCGAAGTAGGGGATGACGGTCGTCACTTGTGTCTGCTGCAGCATGATCTCGGACAGCCACACGCGGTAGGGCTCGCGCGGCTTCTGCCATGGCAGATCGCGGCGGCCGTGCAGGTCGAACCACGCCAAAAGACGCGCCGCGAAGTCGCGTGGCAAGCTGCCGTCCGTGCTCACGGCGGCGTGCCCGCGGCCGCAGCCAGGTGCGCCGCGCGGCGCTCGATGCCCAGCGCGGTGGCGATCGCCTCGCGCCGCATTGCGCGCTCGATCGCCCACGGTCCGATCACCGGCGGTACCCAGAAATCGGGTTCGAGCTGCGCGTCGAAGCGCAGACAGGTGCGCCCGCCGCAGTCGTGCAGACGCCAGCGCGCATGGCCGAAGCGCAGGTTGCTGAGTTCCGGCAGCACCGCGGCGTTGTAGCCGCGCACCGCGCCGTCGTCGACCGGCCAGATGTCCTGCACCTGCTCCAGATGCGCGCAGAACAGCCAGACGCAGACGCGCACGCGTGTGTACAGGCGCTGCGCGCCGGGCGGTGCGCCATCGAGCCGTATCACCGCTTCGACGGCGTCGTTGATCTGCGGCAGTTTTTCGAAATCGCCGAGCACGCGGAAACTGTCGTCGAGCGGCACGTCCAAGCGGGCGTCGAGCACCATGCCGAAACGCGCGCCAACTCGGGTGACCGTCAGGGTCTCGATCTGCGCGGCGCGCGCGCTGGGCGCAGCGAGGATCGTCAGCAGCAGGATCAGCCCGAGCTTCACTGCGCCGGCGCAGCGGGGCTGGGTTCGGCCGCGGCGGCGCCCTGCGCCGCGTCGCCGGGGGGCGGAGTGGGGGTTGGCGTGGGTGCGGGCGATGCGCCGCGCAATCGGCCGCCGCCGAGCAGCTCGCCCAGCTTGTCGCCGAGCTTTTCGTTGAGCCGCTGCTTGATCGCCTGTTCGGTGTTTTCGCCCTGGGGCAGGTCGAGCTTCTCGGCGAGCTTTTCTTGCAAGGCGTCGCGCGCGCGTTGTTTGAGCGCGTCCTCGAGGGCGAGCTTGTAGCTCGGTGCGAACAGATTGCCGCTGATCTCGATCGGGATGGTCAGGCCGCGCAGTTGTTCGAGCCCCTTGCCACCCTGTCCCTTGCTGGTCTCGACCACGGTGGGTTTGGCGATGAAGCGGATGGTCTGCCGTACCAGGTCGATCTCGCCGCTGCCGGCGAGGCGAAACAGCGGGCTCGCCGCCGTCAGGTCGTCGGTCTTCAGCACGCCGTCGACGATGTTCGCCGTCGCGCGCAGGGTCGCGAAGTCGGTTTCCAGCGGCCCGGTGTCCGCCGGTGCGGCCTGACCGGCGAGCATCGCCTCGGCCTGGCGCAGGATCTGGCCGAGGTTGAAGCCCTTGACCGCACCGTTCTGCACTTCGAGCGCGATGCTGCCGTTCAGGCTGCGGCGCAGCGCGCCGACCGTCGTGCCACGGCCGGTCAGGTCCAGCGCGAGGTTCCCCAGTCCGCTGACATGGTCCTTTCCGAGCAGGTCCTTGAGAAACGGTGCGGCGTTGAGAGCGTCGAGCCGGGTCTTGATCGCGAACTCCGGCGTGCGTGAGGCGCTGTAACGGTTGCTCAGCGCGAGATTGCCGCCATAGAGCTTGGCCGACAACGCCTGCGTCTTCGGTGCATCGCCGCTGCCGGCGAGCGTGAGCCGCACATCGTCGAGCTTGAGGCCCTTGATCGTCAGCTTGCCGATGTCCACCGTGCCGCTGGCATTGAGCGCTTCGAGCGCCTCGGTCGGCAGCTCGATGCCGTCGATGTCGCCGCCTTGGCTGCCCTTGCCGGCGGCCTCGCCCTCGGTTTTGGGCGGCAGGTAGCGGTCGGCGTCGATCGCGTCGATGCGTAGCGCCAGCTCAAGCGCCCGCTGCGCGAAGTCGGTGACGGCGATGCGGCCCTGCACGGTCGTATCGTCGAGTTTGAGCGTCAGCGCGTCGAGCGCGGCGCTGTTGAAGCTGCCGCTATAGTTCGCCGTGAGGCTCGCGTTCTGCAGCACCTTGTCGTCGGCGGTCTGCAGCGCGATGCCGAGTTTGCCGAGCAGTGCGCGTGGCGAGAACGGCGCGATCGCGATCGGCCCTGACAGCCGCGGGCGCTCGCCGGTGAGGCCCTCGCCGCGAATCTGCGTGGTCACGACGATGCCGGCTGCCTCGATGCGGCCATCGTCGAACACCAGCGTGTCTTGCTTTTGGTCGTAGCGCGCCTTGCCGCTGAGCTGCAGGCGCTGCGCGCCGCCCGCAATGGCTTTGCCGCTGGCTTTGGCGTCGAGCTTGAGGTCGCGTGTCTCGAACAGCATCGCCCCGGTGTTCGCGCTGACGCCGCCGCCGAGTGTGAGCTCGACGTCGACATCCTCGCCGCCCATCGCCTGCTCGGCGCGCGCCTTGATCGCGGCGTCGATCGCATCGAGCAGGATGGTCTGCGCGCTCGCGTCGTGCGTCATCGTCGTGCGGAGTCTGAGCTCGACTTTCGCCTTGGGCTTGTCCGCGTAGGCGACCAGGTCGGCTTCGACGTCGACCGGCTCGCCGGGCACCAAGGTGCCGGTCTTGAGGTTGAACGGTTCCAGGCGATAGCCCTGCTGCGCTCGGGCATCGCGATAGCGGACGACGGCGTCGCTGATGGTCACGCCTTCGACGTTGACCAGCTCGAACGCCGCGCCACCGTCATCCGCCGCGTCGGCGTCCGCGGCTTCGGTGGTGGTGTCCTGCTGTCGACGCTCGAGCAGATCCTGCCAGTTCGACCGGCCGGTCTCGTCGATCGCCAGATTCAGGCGCAGCCCATCGAGGGTCACGCGGCTGACCTCGATCCGGCGATCGGTCAGCAGCGGCATCAGCTTGACGCCGACGCCGAGCTGCCGGACCTGCGCGAAGGGCGCATCACCGAAGCCTTGTGCATTGCCCAGAACGGCGTCATCGATCGCGACGCGCAGCCACGGGAACACGCGCAGCTCGATGTGGCCGAGCTCGAGGCTGCGCCCGGTTTGTGCCCGAGCTGCCTCGGAGATCTGGACGCGGAAACGGTTGGGGTCGAACAGCAGCGGCAGCGCGACCGCGGCGGCGACGAGCAGCAGCAGCAGTCCGCCGAGGACGAACAGCACGATCTTCAAAGGCTTGGCCATGGTCCCGATCGCTCGTGGTGGATTGCGGCCGCTCAGTGTAGCGGCGCCATTTTGGCCGCTGGGTGAATCGGGTCGGAGCGCTGCGCGGTGGCCATCTCTTACCGGGCGTTCGCCGAGACGCAGATGCCGTTCAAGGCATCTTGCGTTTCGACTCACCCGCCGCCGATCGCGTGGACGATCAACAGCTCGTCGCCGTCATCGAGCACGGTGGCCGCGTAACGCGACCGCGGCACGATCTCGCCGTTGCGTTCGACGGCGATGCGCCGGCCACCGAGGCCCAGCGCTTCGACGAGCTCGGCGAGCGTCTGCGCGACCGGCAGATCGCGCGCTTCTCCGTTGACCGTGATCTGCATGGGGCGGGCGTGATCGGACACGAGGCTTGGACTACAATGCCGGTCCGCTCGGCGGGCGTAGTTTAATGGTAGAACAGGAGCTTCCCAAGCTTCTAGCGTGGGTTCGATTCCCATCGCCCGCTCCAGACATCGCCGGCGCTGCGTGCCAGAGCATCGCGCGCAACGCCTCGGAGAACCCGTGAACGATACTCTCACGATCGCCGGCCGCGCCTTCGGGTCGCGGCTGCTCGTCGGCACCGGCAAGTACAAAGACCTCGACGAGACCCGCCGCGCGATCGAGGCCAGCGGCGCCGAGATCGTCACCGTGGCGGTTCGCCGCACCAACATCGGTCAGAACGCCGGCGAGCCGAACCTGCTCGACGTGATCCCGCCGTCGAAGTACACGATCCTGCCGAACACCGCCGGCTGCTACACGGCCGAGGACGCGGTACGCACCTGCCGGCTCGCGCGCGAGCTGCTCGACGGGCATGACCTGGTCAAGCTCGAAGTGCTCGGCGATGCCAAGACGCTCTACCCGGACGTGCCGGCCACGCTCGAAGCGGCGAAGACCCTGGTCGCCGACGGCTTCAAGGTCATGGTCTACACCAGCGACGATCCGATCCTGTGCAAGCGTCTCGAAGAGATCGGTTGCGTCGCCGTGATGCCCTTGGCGGCGCCGATCGGTTCGGGCCTGGGCATCCAGAACAAGTACAACATCCTGACCATCGTCGAGAACGCCAAGGTACCGATCCTGGTCGACGCCGGCGTCGGCACCGCGTCGGACGCGGCAATCGCGATGGAGCTGGGCTGCGATGGCGTGCTGATGAATACCGCGATCGCCGAGGCCAAGGACCCAGTGCTGATGGCCAGCGCGATGAAGAAGGCGGTC
Source organism: Sinimarinibacterium thermocellulolyticum (assembly GCF_040327995.1). Taxonomy (NCBI): domain Bacteria; kingdom Pseudomonadati; phylum Pseudomonadota; class Gammaproteobacteria; order Nevskiales; family Nevskiaceae; genus Sinimarinibacterium; species Sinimarinibacterium thermocellulolyticum. The sequence continues at coordinate 36,786 of NZ_JBEPIJ010000014.1, forward strand.
GAGGCCGGGCGCGAGGCCTTTCGTGCCGGGCGCATGCCGCGCCGCCGCTACGCCAGCGCCTCGTCGCCGCTCGACGGCCTGCCGTATTGAGCGACCGCGCCGTGGACGTGGATTCGGTGCCGGGCGCGCGCGAGGGTACGGGCGTGGACGCAGCGGTGCAGGGGCGCCGCCCGGTGCGCTCCTTCGTTCGCCGCCAGGGCCGGCTGACGGTGGCGCAGCGGCGTGCGCTCGACGAGCTGTGGCCGCTCTACGGGGTGACGCCCACCGGCGCGGCGCTCGATCTGCCGGCGCTGTTCGGGCGTCGCGCGCCGGTGGTGTTCGAGATCGGCTTCGGCATGGGCGATTATCTGATCGGCCGTGCCACGAGCGAGCCGCAGCACGACTTCTTCGGCGTCGAAGTCCACCGCCCCGGTGTCGGGCGCGTGCTGCATCGAGCCCACGCGGCCGGCTGCCGCAATCTGCGCGTGGCCTGCGTCGATGCGGTCGAGGTGTTGCGCGACTCCCTGGCGCCGGAGAGTCTGGACGAGATCGTGATCCAGTTCCCCGACCCCTGGCACAAGAAGCGGCATCACAAGCGCCGGCTGATCCAGCCGGCGTTCGCCTCGCTCGCGGCCTCGCGCTTGAAGCGTGGCGGCCTGTTGTCGCTCTCGACCGACTGGGCCGAGTACGCCGAGCACATGCGCGCGGTGCTTAACGCCGAGCCGGCCCTGCGTAACGAGGCGGCCGATGGCGGTTTCGTGCCGCGTCCACCGACACGGCTGCGCACCAAGTTCGAGCAGCGCGGCGAGCGTCTCGGCCACGCCGTCTTCGATCTGGCCTACCGGCGGCGCTGAGGCACGCCGCGCGGACATTCCGCCGCAACGCAGACTCCGCTACCCTCGATCATCCTGGGATGTCGTCCCGGTATCCATGACCCCATGTCCGTCCTTCATCCCATCGTCGGAATCACCGGTTCGAGCGGCGCCGGCACCAGCACGGCGGTGAAGGCGTTCAGGCGCATCTTCGAGCAGTTGCAGGTGAAGGCAGCCTTCGTGGAGGGCGATGCCTTTCATGCCTACGACCGTGAACAGTTGCGCCGCACGCTGGAGCGGGCGCGTATCCGCGGCGAGAACTTCTCGCTGTTCGGGCCCAGCGGCAACCTGCTCGAACGGCTGGAGCAGCTGTTGCGCGAGTACGGCGACAACGGTACCGGCACGATCCGTCACTACCTGCACCTCGCCGCCGAAGCCGAGGCGGCCGGCCAGCCGGTCGGCACGTTCACGCCGTGGGAGCGACTGCCCGAGGGCACGGACCTGCTGTTCTACGAAGGGCTGCACGGCGGCTATGTCGGCGAGGACGTCAACATCGCGCGGCACATGGACCTGCTGATCGGGGTCGTGCCGGTGATCAATCTCGAATGGATCCAGAAGATCCGCCGCGACACGTCCGAGCGCGGCTATCAGGCCGAGGAGGTGCGCCGCACGATCCTGCGGCGTATGCCCGATTACGTCGACCACATCGTGCCGCAGTACTCGCGCACCGACGTCAACTTCCAGCGCGTGCCGCTGGTCGATACCAGCAATCCGCTCGAAGTGCGCGAGATTCCGCGCCCCGAGGAGAGTCTGGTCGTGATCCACTTCAACGAGCGCTCGCGCGTGCGCGCGGATTTCGATCTTTTGCTGTCGGAGCTGCCCGGCGCGTTCCAGTCGAACGCGCAGACGGTGGTCGTACCCGGTCTGCAGCAGGAGCGCGCGCTGGAGCTCATCGTCAAGCCGGCGATCGCCGAGCTGCTCGCGCGCCGCGACGCTGCGCGCTCGGCCGCCTGAGCCCGGTCGCGGCGACGGACGCTCGGCACCGGCGGGCCCAAGCTTGGGGGGCGTCGCGCCGAGACCGTCGGACGGGATACTGCGCAAAATCGAGCGGATCCATGCGCATCACACCCATCCCGCCCCATCCCGTCCCTGATCGCCGCCGAGTGGAGACAATTTGTCCGCATCCTCAGTGGTTTGCCGACGAACGGTCGGCGCGCGGCTTGATGCCCAGGGCCGAAGGGGCGTAGAACTTCGGTGCGCCGCGCGAGCAAATCCCCCGTCGGCCGCGGCACGGCCGGCCTCGACAGGTGGCGCGGGAGGTCAGTGAGATGGCGGAATGGCTCAGCGATCTGGCCGTCGGGCAGTGGTTCAAGGCCGACGGCGAGCCTTTCGAGATCGTCGGCGTCGATCCCAAGGCCGAGATTGTGCTGGTGCAGCATTACGACGGCACGCTCGAAGAGTTCGATTTCGACACCTGGATCGAGCTCGCCGCGCAGGCCTGCGCGCCGCCCGAGGACTACAGCGGCGCACTCGACATCGAGCGCGAGGATTACGGTTTCGAGCGCGACGATGGCGTGCCGCAGCCGGGCCGTTGGGACAATCCGTTGGATCGGATCGACCTCAACCGGCTGTAGGCCAGGATCGCCCATGCTCAGCGCCTTTCGCACGCCGCGGCTGCCGGCCGCATTCAAGTACACGCTCGACGATGGTCTGCCGATCTTCGTGCGTCCGATCCGCAATGAGGACGCGCCGCGTCTACGCGAGGGTTTCCGCCGCATGACCCGGCTCGCGCGCCGGCGCCGGCTGCCGGGCATCGACGACGACGCGGCCGAGCTGTCCGACGAGCTGCTGCAGCGGCTGCTCGGCGCCGACGGCCGCAACCACGTCGCCTGGGGCGCGATGAACCTCGAAAAGCCGGAGGAGCCCGGCATCGGCGTGGCGCGCTACATCCGCATCAACGGCGAGCCGGACGCCGCCGACGTCGCCATCGTCATCACCGACGAGTACCAGGGGCGCGGCGCCGGTTTCGTGCTGCAGGCCTGCTTGCACCTGTGCGCGCATGCCAACGGCATTCGCACCTTCTATTACGACGTGGCGAGCGACAACGAGCGCATCATCCGCCACCTGAAACTGCTCGGTGCGCGTCACGCCGGCCGTGCCGACAACATCGACCGGCTCCGGCTGCCGGTCTATCACCGAGCCTGGGACGTGCCCGACGACAATCACATCGCGCGGCGTTTCGCCGAGGTGTTCAAGCGTCTGCAGCGCGTGGAGGCAGTCGCCGCGTGAGCCAGACCAGCAGCAACAGCGACGGAATGCCCAGCGCCGAGGTGTAGAGGAAGAACACGACGTAGCCGGCGCTGTCGACGACCCAGCCGGATGCGCCCATCAGCAGCTTGCCCGGCAGCGAGAACAGCGACGAGAACAGCGCGTACTGTGTCGCCGTGTACGCGGTGTTGGTGAGTCCGGACAGATAGGCGATGAATGCGGTGCCGGCGAAGTTGTAGGCAAAGTTGTCGGCACTGACCACGAGGCCCAGGCCGAGCAGGCTCGGCTCGTCGGTGAAAGCCAGTGTCGCGAACGCGAGATTCGACAGGATCACGAGCACGCCGCCGACGATCAGCGCGCGCACGACGCCGAGCCTGGCCACGCCGAAACCGCCGACGATCACGCCGATGATCGACGCGAACACGCCGTAACCCTTGGCGACGATGGCAATCTGTTGCAGCGTGTAGCCGACGTCTAGATAGAACGGATTGGCCATCACGCCCATCGTGTAGTCGGTCAGGCGGAAGGTGCCGACGAAGGCGAGGATGAGCAGTGCCGTCGTCGTGCCGTTGCGGGCGAAGAAATCGACCAACGGACAGACCACGGCGCCAATGAGCCAGCCGCCGGCGCTGCGCAGCGGCCGCGGCCAGTGTGCACGGGCTTCGAGAAAGTCGATCACGCGCTGCTCGCGTAGCGCGGTGTCGCGGCTGACTTCGACCTTGGGCTCCGGTACCAGCAGCGTCGTGACGATGCCGATGCCGACCAGCGCCGCCATCACCGTGTATGAGGTCCGCCAGCCGTGTTCGCCGGCGAGCCAGAGTGCACCCGCGGTCGCCGCGAGCAGGGCGATGCGATAGCCGAGCTGATAGGCCGCGGCCATGGTGCCCTGCATCGACAGCGGTGCCGATTCGATGCGCCAGGCGTCGATGGCGATATCCTGCGTCGCGCTGGCAAACGCCACGCAGACCGCGAGCAAGGCCAGCGCCGCGAGCCGCGTCGCCGGATCGCCGTGCGCCATCGCCGACAGGCCCGTGACCAGCGCGAGCTGCGCGCTCAGCATCCAGCTGCGGCGGCGGCCGAGCCAGCGCGTCAAAAGCGGAATCGGCGCGCGATCGACGATCGGCGCCCACAGCAGCTTAAACGAGTAGGCCAGGCCCACCCATGACAAAAGACCGATCGTCGTGCGGTCGATGCCGGCCTCGCGCAGCCAGGCCGACAGCGTGCTGAACACGAGCAGGAACGGCAGGCCGGCGGAAAAACCGAGAAACAGCATCGCCAGCGGCTTGGGCTGCGCGTACAGCCGCAGCGAGGCGAGCCAGCCGCGCGCGGCCGCCGCCTCAGTCGGCATAGTCGATCGTCAGCGGTGCGTGATCGGAAAAGCGCTCGGCCTTGTAGACCGTAGCGGCCCTCGGCTTCATGCCCGGCGTGATCATCTGATAGTCGATGCGCCAACCGACGTTGTTGGCCCAGGCCTGGCCGCGGTTCGACCACCAGGTGTAGGCCTCGCCCTCGGCGTCCGGGTAGAGGTGCCGGTAGGCGTCGATCCAGCCGCCGGCCGGCGCCGGACCGAGCACGACATCGAGCCAGGCGCGCTCGTGCGGCAGAAAGCCGGAGTTCTTCTGGTTGGAGCGCCAGTTCTTCAGGTCGATGTTGCGATGGGCGATGTTCCAGTCGCCGCAGACCACGTATTCGCGGCCGCTGGCGCGCCACTCGCGCAGCTTGGGCAGGAAGAACGCAAGGAAGCGGTCCTTGCTGGCCTGGCGCTCCGGTCCGGCCGACCCGGACGGCACGTACAGCGAGACCACCGACAGCGTGCCGAAGCGGAATTCGAGATAGCGCCCCTCGGCGTCGAACTCGTCGTTGCCGAGCGTGTCGAGCACCGCGTCCGGCTTGCGCCGCGCGTAGATCGCCACGCCGGCGTAGCCTTTTTTTTGCGCATCGCGCATCTGTACGTGCCAGCCGTCGGGGAAGAACGGCGCGTCCTCACCCAGATCGCCGCGCTGGGCCTTGGTTTCCTGCAGGCACAGCACGTCGGCGTTCTGCTGCGCTAGCCAGTCGAACAGGCCCTTGCGCGCAGCCGAGCGGATGCCGTTGCAGTTGAGCGAGATGATGCGCATGCGGATGGGAGCGGCAGGCAAGTGGGCGCGATTGCGGCGACAATTCTGCCCGAATCCCACCGGGCACATGCCGCATGCAGTCCTACCAGTCCGCCTTCCTCGAACTGGCGCTCGCCCATCAGGTGCTCACCTTCGGCGAGTTCACGCTCAAGTCCGGACGCGTGAGTCCGTACTTCTTCAATCTCGGCCGCATCTCAAGCGGCGCCGCGATGCGCCGGCTCGGCGAGGCCTACGCGCAGGCGCTGAATGCATCGGGCGTGGCCTACGACATGCTGTTCGGCCCGGCGTACAAGGGCATCCCGCTGGTCACCGCGGTGGCCGCTGCGCTGGCTGACCCGGCCATCGGCGCTCGCGACGTGCCGTTCGCGTACAACCGCAAGGAGGCCAAGGACCACGGCGAGGGCGGCAGTCTGGTCGGTGCGCCGCCCAAAGGGCGTGTCGTCATCGTCGACGACGTGCTCACCGCCGGCACCGCGCTGCGCGAGGCCGTGGCGCTGCTGCGCGCCGCCGGCGCCGAACCGGTCGCCGCGGTCATTGCCCTCGATCGGCAGGAGAAAGGGTCGAGCGGGCGCTCGGCGGTACAGGAGATGGAGCACGACACCGGGATCCGCGTGATTCCACTGGTCACGGTCGACGCCATGCTCGAATACCTCGCCGGCGGCGCGGTGCCGGCGGCCACGGTCGAAGCCGTGCGCGCATATCAGGCGCGGTACGGCGTTTGGGCATAATGCGGGTCTACGCTGCGGAGCGTCCGCGATGTTCCGAAAGTCCTTACGACGGCTGGGGCTGGCGGTGCTGATCGGCGGTATGCCGATGCTTTCGGCACAGGCTGCGGGCAGCATCGTCTGCTGGACGGACGAAAACGGCCGCCGCGCCTGCGGCGATCGCGTGCCGCCGCAGTATGCGAGCCAGGAACGCAAGGTCTATGACGCCTCGGGTCGGCTGATCGAGACCCTGCCAAGGCAGAAAACGCCCGAGGAGATCGAGGCCGAGCAGCGCCGCGCAGCCATGCTCGAAGAGCGGCGGCGTCGTGCCGAGGAGCAGGCGGCGTACGACCGCTACCTGCTGACCACGTTCACTGATCTTGAGGAGCTGCAGCGCAGCCGCAGAGCTCAGCTCGAGCAGCTCGACAGCCGGCTCGAGCGCGCGCGCGTAACACTGCGCGAGAACCGCCGCGGCGTCGAGCAGCTCAAGGCCCAGATCGCCGACTTCGAGGCGGCCGGGCGCAAGGTGCCGGTAAGGCTGACCAACGAGCTGGCAACCTTCGAGAAGGCCGTGATCGACAGCGCTGCCGCGGTCGAGAGCCTGCGCGCCGAGCGCGAGGCGGCGCAGCAAAAGTTCGAGCAGGACGTCGAGCGTTACCGCATCCTCAAAGGACTGGAGACGCCGGCGGCAGACGCATCCGGCGAATCCGCGGATACGGGCAGCACGCCCGAATAAAGGGCGCTTCTCAGCCGCGGATCAGCGTGCCGATACCCTCGTCGGTGAACAGCTCCAGCAGCACCGAGTGGGTGATGCGGCCGTCGATGATGTGCGCGGACTTCACGCCGCTGTTCACTGCATCGAGCGCGCAGCGGATCTTCGGCAGCATGCCGCCGTGAATCGTGCCGTCATCGATCAGTGACTCGACCTGCTGCACCGACAGCCCGGTCAGCACCTTGCCTTGCTTGTCGAGCACGCCCTGGGTGTTGGTCAGCAGCATCAGCTTCTCGGCCTGCAGCACCGCGGCGAGCTTGCCGGCGGCGACGTCGGCGTTGATGTTGAAAGCCTCGCCGTGTTCGCCGACGCCGACCGGTGCGATCACCGGAATGAAGCCGCCGGCTTCGAGGTGATTGACCACGCGTGGATCGATGCTCTGGATCTCCCCCACCTGGCCGATGTCCTGACCCTTGATCAACAGCTTGCGCGCACGGATCAGGCCGCCGTCCTTGCCGGTGAGGCCGACGGCACGCCCGCCCTGCTGGTTGAGCGCGCTGACCACGGCCTTGTTGACGAGGCCGCCGAGCATCATCTCGACGACGTCCATCGTCTCTTCGTCGGTCACGCGCATGCCCTCGATGAACTCGGACTTCTTGCCGAGCCGTTCGAGATGCGAGCCGATCTGCGGGCCGCCGCCGTGGACGACCACCGGATTGATGCCGACCAGCTTCATCAGCACGATGTCGCGGGCGAACGACGCGATCATGTCGTCGTCCTTCATCGCGTTGCCGCCGTACTTGATCACCATGGTCTTGCCGGCGAATCGGCGGATGTACGGCAACGCCTCGGTGAGGACGCGGGCGATGGTCTGCGCGGATGCAAGGTCGATGGTCATGGTCAATGCGTGCCCGTGCTGCCGAAGCCGCCGGCGCCGCGGGCGCTGGCGTCGAAGGTCTGGACGATCTCGAACGCAGCCTGCACCACCGGCACCAGCACGAGCTGGGCGATGCGCTCGCCGGGCTCGATCGTGAACGCCGCCTGGCCACGATTCCAGCAAGAGATCATGAGCTCGCCCTGGTAGTCGGAGTCGATCAAGCCGACGAGATTGCCGAGCACGATGCCGTGCTTATGGCCCAGGCCCGAGCGCGGCAGGATCATCGCGGCCAGATTTGGATCGCCGATGTGGATTGCAAGACCAGTCTTGATCAGCGCGCTGGCGCCCGGTGCCAGCGTCAGCGGCGCGTCGAGCACCGCGCGCAGGTCGAGGCCGGCGGCGCCGTCGGTGGCATAGGCCGGCAGCGGCAGGTCACGGCCGATGCGCGGGTCGAGAATCTTCAGCTGGACGTTCTTCTTCACGGTTGCTGTGCAGTCCTTGACTGGTAGCGCTCGGCGATCAGTGCGGCCAGTTCGCGTGCCAGCTCGGTTTTCGGTGCCTGCGCCAGTGCGCGTTCCCCGCCGGGCCAGAACACCTGCAGCGCGTTGTCGTCGCGATCGAAGGCCTGGCCGTCGCCGACCCAGTTGGCGGCGATCAGGTCGAGCTTCTTGCGCGCGAGCTTCTCGCGCGCGTGATCGGCGAGCTTTTCGGTCTCGGCGGCAAAGCCGACGATGAACAGCTGCGGTTGCGCTGCGCGCAGTTCGGCGAGGATGTCCGGGTTTTTCACCAGTGTGAGCTGTACGGCGTCGTCGCGCTTCTTGATCTTGTGCTCGGCGACGGCCTCGACGCGGTAGTCGGCCACCGCGGCGGTGCCGACCAGCATCTGCGCATCGGCGGCGGCGCGCTGGGTCGCATCCAGCATCTGCGCCGCGGTCTCGACGTCGATGCGCGCGACGCCGGCGGGCGTCGCCAGCGCTGTCGGTCCGCTGACCAGCACGACCTCGGCGCCGAGCGCGCGCAGCGCTGCGGCGAGCGCGTAGCCCATCTTGCCGGACGAGCGGTTGGTGATGAAGCGCACCGGATCGATCGGCTCGCGTGTCGGCCCCGCGGTGACCACCGCCTTGACGCCTTGGAGCGCGCCGCCGGCGCGAAGCAGCGTCGCCACCGCGTCGCGGATCTGCAGCGGCTCCCACATGCGGCCGTCGCCGGTCTCGCCGCAGGCCTGGCTGCCGCTGCCGGGGCCGAGCACCTGCACGCCGCGCGCCTTGAGCACGCGCAGATTGTCCTGCGTCGCCGGATGGGCCCACATCAGGCGGTTCATCGCCGGGGCGAGCGCGATCGGGCGGTCGGTGGCCAGACAAAGCGTCGTCAAGAGATCATCGGCCCGGCCGTGGGCGAGCCGCGCAATGGTGTCGGCGCTCGCCGGGGCGATCAGCACCAGATCCGGCCAGCGTGCGAGCTCGATATGCCCCATCGCCGCCTCGGCGGCGGCATCCCACAGCGAGTCGCGCACCGCTCGCCCGGACAGGGCTTGGAAGGTCTGCGCGCCGACGAAGCGCTGCGCCGCGGCCGTCATCACCACCTGCACCTCGGCACCGGCTTCTTTGAGCCGGCGCACCAGATCGGCGGCCTTGTAGGCGGCGATGCCACCTGTGACGCCGAGCACAACGCGGCGTCCGTCCAGGCTTGCGAGCGGGTTTTGCATCGCATCATTCTAGCCGCGGGACGCCGCAGGCAGCGCATGCGGTCGCACGAAAATCACGAAAGGGAAGGGGCATGGCCATCACCGACTGGCCCGAGCACGAGCGGCCGCGCGAAAAGCTGCTGACCATGGGACCCTCCGCGCTCAGCGATGCCGAGCTGCTGGCGATCTTCCTGCGCACCGGCGTGCGCGGCATGACCGCCGTCGATCTGGCCCGCGATCTGGTACGCCGCTTCGGCAGCCTGCGTGCGCTGCTCGCCGCCTCGCGCGAGGAGTTCTGCGTGACCAAGGGTCTGGGCGAGGCCAAGTACGTGCAACTGCAGGCGGTGATGGAGATGGCGCGCCGGCATTTGTCGGAAACCCTGACGCGCGGCGATGCGCTGGCGAGCCCGCAGGCGGCGTCCGAGTACCTGCGCGCCCAGCTTCGCGACCGCGACCACGAGGTGTTCGCCGTGTTGTTCCTCGACAGCCAGCACCGCGTGCTTGCTTACGAAGAACTCGCGCGCGGCACCGTGGATGGTGCGGCGGTCTATCCGCGCGAGGTGGTCAAGGCGGCGCTGCGCCGCAACGCCGCCGCCGTGATTCTCGCGCACAACCATCCCAGCGGCATCGCCGAGCCCAGCGCGGCGGATCGCGCGCTGACCGAGCGCTTGCGTCAGGCGCTGGGCACGATCGACGTGCGCGTGCTCGATCACCTCGTCGTCGGCGACGGCGCGCCGGTGAGTTTTGCCGAGCGCGGCTGGATCTGAGAAGCCCGCGCGGCGTCCGTGACGACGCCGCGAGAGCGCCGAGCCGGCGCGCTGCGGTCGCCGACGGATCAGGGCATGTAGGCGCCGCCGTTGGCGTCCAGCGCCGCGCCGGTGACCGCGCTAGCGTAGTCGGAGACGAGGAACAGCGCGGCGCGCGCGCATTCGTCATCGGTGGGGATGCGGTTGAGCGGGATGGTGCGCGCGATCTTCTGTTTGAGCGCGTCCACCGTGGTGTTCTGCTCTTTGGCCTGCCACTCGAAGTAGCCCTGCACCGGCGCCCCCCACATCCAGCCCATGTGGATGCTGTTGACGCGGATGTTGTCGGGGCCGACTTCCTTGGCGAGGTATTTCACCGAATTCGCCAGCGCCGCCTTGGATGCGGCATAGCCGGCCTCGCCCAGCGGCGGTACGACGCGCGCCGCCATGGTGTTGATCATCACGATGGCACCGCCGCCCTGCTTCTTCATCTGCGGCAGCACCGCCTGCGTGAGCCGCAGCGTGCCGATCAGGTTGGTGTCGATGACCTCGCGCCACTCGTCGAGGTTGGCGCTGGACACGTAGTCCATGTTGCCGTGGAAAAAGGCGCTGTTGACCAGCGCGTCGATACGGCCGAAGGCTTCGGTGGTGGCCGCTGCCATCGCCGCGCAGTCGGCGGGCTTGGTGATGTCGGTGACCTGCTTGAGCACCTTGCACGCCGGCGCGACCTCGGCGATGCGCTTTTCGGCATCGTCGAGCTTTGCGGCCGTGCGCGCACCGATCGCGAGCGCCTTGGCGCCCTCGCGGGCGGCCTCGATCGCGAGCTTGACGCCCAGGCCCGGGCCGATGCCGGAGATGATGAGGATCTTGTCTTTGAGCAGCATGGGAGTGTGCGAGCCTTTGGATCGTGGACGGGTCAAGTCGCGATGTGCCGCGCGCGGTACTCGGCGAACTGTTCGCGCAAGGCTTGCGGCGTCAGGCCGAATTGGCGCGCGTCGTATTCGTGTGCGGCGCGAGTGTCGCGCGCGTTGGCGTCGAGCCAGCGCCGCATCGCCGCTTCGGTCTGCGGCGTGAGAATCAGCCCGGCCCAGGCGTAGATCGCACGCACGACGTCGAGCGGTTTTCTCACCGTGTCGAGGAAATCCACGTCGAAGAACGGCGCGGGATTTTCGTCGCGCACGCGCATCACGTGGCGGAAGGCGCGTGCCATCAGCGCGCTCCATTCGCGGCCGGCCGCGGTGGGATCGACATCGTCGCTGTAGATGCGCCAGAGCGTGTCGAGGAAGCTGGCGATGGACGGGATGGTGTCGAGCGGATCGCGGTGGGTTTGGATGATCTTGGCGCCCGGGAACAGCTCCAGCACCAGATGGATGCGCAGCAGATGGTGGGGGGCCTTGAGCACCCAGCGTTCGGCGCGGATGCCGCGCTGCCGTTTCTGCCACTGCAGAAACTTGAGCATGCGCTTGAGGTAGGCATAGGCCGGGCGCTCGTCGGCCTTAGCCAGCCAGTCCATGTAGGACGGGATGCAGGCGTAGGTGTTCATCGCCGCGATGAAGGAATGCTCCATCAGCATCACTTCCTCGTCGGCCTGATCCGCATCCATCGGGTGGATGGACAGCAGCTTGGGCATGGCGTTGACCATGACCTTGACCTCGGCGCGCGCCTGCTCGATGCGCTGGCTGGGCGCGGTCAGCGACTCACCCGGAAACGGCACGGGGTAGCGCGATTCCCACCACGGCATCGAGTAGAACTGTGGGTCCTGCGCGAGCAGACGCTGCAGCAGCGTGGTGCCGGTGCGCGGCAGGCCGACGATGACCACCGGCGGGGCGATCACCTCGTCGTCGATCTCGGGATGCCGCCGGTACCAGTCCTCGATGCCGAGTCGATTGGTCAGCAGTTCCATGATCTTCTGTCGCAACAAGCCGCGACCGAAATCCGATAGCTTCGCTTCTTGTTCCAGCGCGGCGCAGAACACGCGCAGGCCCTCGCGGAACGAGGGTTCGCCGAAGTCGGACAGGCCGGTCTTCTCGCACGCCTCGGCGAGTAGCGCCTCGGGGGCGAAGCGGATGCGTTCCGTCATGCTGCGCTCCGCTGCAGTTCGGTGAATTTCACCACGCGCAGTTCCGGATCGACGTGCTGCTTCGCGCCGACCCAGCGCAGGCACATCGTGCCGCGGTCGTGTCCGGCGGTTTCGAGCCAGTTGGCGACGCCGGGATCGCGGTGCGCGAGCACCAGCGTCACGCTGCCGTCGGCGGCGCGCCGCGCGGTGTGTGCGTTGAAGTGCGCACGGTGGTAGCGGTAGTCGAGCGACTCCATCCAGTAGTTGTTGATCTGCAGATTCCAGAAGCGGCACTCGGGGATGCGCGGCAGATGAATCACCAGCGCCTCGTCATCCGCCAGCTTCCAGTACGAGTGGTGGTAGACGATGTTCGGATCGCCGCCGGCGGCCTGGCAGACCTTTTGATCGGCGAGCGGTAACTGGTTCGGGTGGGCGAGATAGGACTGCGCCCAGTCGGCGAATACGCTCGCCGTGCCGTCGACGAAGCCCGCCGCGCGCCGCAGGGCCTGGGCGATGCGCTCGGCCGACAGCGGCTGCGGCCGCGCGTCGCTGCCGCAGCGCGTGATGCTGATCGTCGCCGGGCGCTCAATCCTGCGATCGAGAAAGGTCTGGCGCACCAGCACCGCGTTGGACGAGGCCTCGATGCGCAGCCAGTTCTTCGCCTGCGGTGGACGTTCGGCCGCGACGATGATCTCGAAGCGGCCCTCGGCGTCGAGGTGTAGGTCGCGCGCGTCGAGAAAGCCGGTCGGCTCCATCTTGCCGTCGGTCTCGTAGCCGCCCTTTTGCGTGCCGATCGAAAGATACGACACCGTGCCGCGCGTGCCGCGCAGCACGTATTCGTTGGCACCGTTGATGCGCGCCATCAGATACAGATTATCCGGATTGTCGGCGCCGATCTTGGCGGTTTCATGCGAGGGCATGAAGAACATCGGGAAGTCCGGGTCTGCGCATTCGAGATGCATCTCCAGGCCGATGCGCAGCAGGCGCGTCAGATAACGCCAGCCTTCGGCACGGTCCAGCTCGCTGGCCGGCGCTTCGGGCCGCAGGATCTGCCGGCCGGCGCGCTTGAGCGTGTCGCAGAACTCCTCCCACACGCGGCCGGACATGACCTCGTCTCGTGCAGACACGGCGCCCGTCTCCTCGTCATCGTCGTGAACCTCAGACGGTAAGCGCGCGCCGACACAGGGGCTTCACCTGTTTGTAGGAGATGCCGCGGACGCGCGATCGCGTCGGCCGTCGGGCCGTCTTTGGCGTTGCGGTGCGCCGTTTGGCAGTTGCCCGGCCATCCTGGGCCGGGCGCGACGTGCAGTTGCTCGCCCTTGGCTCCCGCCGTCGCGGATTCGTCGACGCGCAGTGCGAGTGCCACCGGTACTCGCACCGACGTGCGCGCTCAAACCCAGCGTTTGACCACCGTGCGCAGGCTGCGGATGCGGTCCAGCAGCTTGGCGGCGGGCGCGACCGCCGCCGGCGGCGGCGCAGCGACGGCGTAGCGCTGGTGCAGCTCCGGGCTCTGGGCGAGGCGGTGATGCTGGCGCAGCGCCGAGCTCACCGTGATCTTGCACTGGCTGTCCTGGATCGGCTTGGTGATGAAGCGGTAGATCTGGCCCTGATTGATCAGCTCGATTGCGGTGCCGGCGTCGGCGCGGTCGGTCAGGATCACCGACACCAGTTCCGGGTGATGCTGCTTGAGCGTGCCGATCAGTCCGATCACCGGGTTCGACTGCACGCGCGTCTCGGAGATCACCACGCCGATGCGCTCGCGCTCCATGATGCTCACGGCCTCGTCCATCGTGGTGGCGCCGAAGACGCGAAAATCGCTGCCGAGGATGCTCTGGATGCGCCTGGCCACCGTAGGATCGTCATCGAGCACCAGCACGCCCGGCGCAGGGCCGATGGTGGGCGCCGGCGCATCGCCGGCGGCGGCCGCTGCGCTGGAGCGTGCGGCGGCGACCGCGCGCGCGACCGTGGTCGTCAGCTCCTCGTTGGCCCAGGGTTTGCTGACGAAGCGGAAGATCTCGCCTTCGTTGATCGAGCCGATGATCGCGTTCAGATCAGAGTAACCGGTCAGCAGGATACGCATCGCGTTCGGGTTGAGCTCGCGCGCCGCGCGCAGCAGCTCGATGCCGGTCATGCCCGGCATGCGCTGGTCGCTGACGATGACGTCCACCGGCTGCGTCTTGAGCAGTTCCAGCGCCTGTGCGCCACCTTCGGCGGTGAACACTTGATACTGAGCACGAAACAGCACGCGCATCGTCGTCAGTACACGCGGCTCGTCGTCGACGAACAGCACGCGTGCCTTGGATGCGGTGGGGGCGACGGTTTCGTTCACGGGGTGGCTCCAGCTCAGGCGGTGACGGCGACCGCGGCGGCAGCATCGCGCGTTGTGCTGTCCGTGCGCTGCCGCAGTGGCAGCTCGATGGTGAACTCGCTGCCCTTGCCTGGCGATGAGCGCACGTCGATGGTGCCACCGTGGTCTTCGATGATGCGGTAGACGATCGACAGGCCCAGGCCGGTCCCTTTGCCGACCGGCTTGGTCGTGAAGAATGGCTCGAAGATGCGCGCGCGCACCTCCTCGGTCATGCCGCAGCCGGTGTCGAGTACGCGGATCGACACGCCCTTGGCGCTCGGCATGGTGTGGATGTAGATCTTGCCTTCGCCGTCGATCGCCTGTGCCGCGTTGTTGATCAGGTTGAGGAACACCTGGTTGAGCTGCGAGGGTGAGCACTCGATCTGCGGCAGCTTGCCGTAGGCCTTGACCACCTCGATCCGATGTTTGAGCTGGTTCTGGCAGATCTTCAGCGCGGCGTCGATGCCGTCGTTGACGTCGAACAGGTCGGTGCGTGAGCGATCGACGCGCGAGAAGTCCTTGAGCGAGCCTACGAGTTCCGCGATCTGCGCAAGGCCGTGCTCGGAGTCGCCGAGTAGATTGTCGAGCTCGCCGATCAGCTCGGCGGCGTTGAGCGATTCGCCGATGTTGCGCGCCGCCGCCAGCGCGTCGGCGACCTGGGTGACGTCGGCTTCCTCGTGCGTCATCAGGTGCAGCGCCCGGGCCTGCGCGTCGACCAGGGCACGCAGGTCGCCGAGGGAGGTGCGCACGATCTCGGTGTTGCTGCGCGCGTAGCCGAGTGGCGTGTTGATCTCGTGTGCGACGCCCGCGACCATCTGGCCGAGCGAGGCCATCTTCTCGGACTGGATGAGCTGCGCCTGCGACGCTTTGAGGTCCTTGAGTGCGCGACTGAGTTCCTGCGTGCGCGCTTGCACCTGTTCTTCGAGGCGATCGTTGGCGGCGTCGAGTGCGCGCAGGCTGCGCACCAGGCGGATGCCGAGCAGGGCCAGGACCAGCAACAGGATCGCCGCGTAGGCGACCAGCCACTGGCGGTACTGGTTAGCGACGGCCACCT
Organism: Sinimarinibacterium thermocellulolyticum; assembly: GCF_040327995.1. Lineage (NCBI taxonomy): Bacteria > Pseudomonadati > Pseudomonadota > Gammaproteobacteria > Nevskiales > Nevskiaceae > Sinimarinibacterium > Sinimarinibacterium thermocellulolyticum. Next base: position 52,142 of record NZ_JBEPIJ010000014.1, read on the forward strand.
GCGACGCATGCCAGTCCATGTAGGCTTGTTCAAGGGCCTGTAGCAACTCGGCTGTCGGTTTGGCGAGGAAGTCGGAGACGCGGCCGACCAGTTCCTGTTTGTCGGCGATGACGTTGCCGCTCACGGTACGCAGATGGCGCGCGGCCGTGAGCGCGGCCTCGGACTGGCCGTCGACGGCTGCGGCGACGTCGTCCAGCAGTCGGCGGATGTTGGCCTCGTTGACCGGCGTCTGCACCACGCCGTAGGTCGTGACCTCGGTCTTGAGCTGTGCGAGCAGCGGCGCCAGCCGCGCGGCCGTGGCCTCGTCGACCTGTGCCAGCAGCGCGTCGGCGGCGACCGGCACCGCGTCCATGCCGGCGATCAGCAACTGATTGGTGCGGATGTTGCGGGCCTCGAAGTCGAAGGCCAGCTCGAACTTGGACTCGACGGCGTCGAGAAAGGCGTCGAGCGCGGCGTCGACGGCAGGACTCAGGCCGCGCAGACCGGCGTCGCCGTTCTCCAGTGCGTCGAGGGCGTCGCCGAGCTGCGCGGTGGTGACCGCGCGCGTGTCGGCGACGTTGACCATGGTGCTCACGCCGACCTGCGTGACCGCACGGTTGAGACCGACATCGAGCGCGTCCACCGCGCGGATGTGGTAAAGGCGCTGCAAGTGCAGCTCGTTGTCGACGGTCTGCGCCTTGCGCGCGAGAAAGACGAGCAAGCCGATCGCCGCGAGCGCCAGTATCGACGAGAGGGTGAGCAGCAGTCTGCGCAGCACGGTGCCGCGCTTGCGCCCACGCACTTCATCGGCTGCCATCGGCCATCCCCTTTGCTGTCATGTCCCCCCCGCCCCGTGTCGCCCGGCCGGTGTCGTCGTCGCGCTCCCCGGCGCACAGCTTCCGTACCCGACTGCGCAACATAGACGGTGGCTATGCGCTGAACGTCATCTGTTTGCAGTAGGTTTGGCCGGCTTCAGCCGATCGGGGGATGCCGGCTCGTCGCCCGGGCATTCAAGATGGGGCATCCCCGCTGGAGAATACCGATGAGCGCTCAGGACATCGCCGCGCGGTTGCAGGCGCTGGAGGACATCGAGGCGATCCGCCGGCTCAAGGCGCGCTACCTATTCGCCTGCGACCGCAAGGACCCGGCGGCGATGCGCGCCTGCTTCGCCAATGGCGCGGTCGACATCTTCTACGACGCGATCGGCCGCTTCGAGACAGCCGACGCGCTGGTGAAGGTCTATGTCGACGTGGGCTGTCACCCGCACATGGTCGAGATGCACCACGGCGCCAATCCGCAGATCGAGATCCTGGATGCCGAGCGCGCGCGTGGCACCTGGAGCTTGCAGTACGGGCTGATCAACACCCGCGAGAACACCCTGACCCAGCTCGCCGGCTGGTACGAGGACGGCTATCGCAAGATCGACGGCGAGTGGAAGATGGTCAAAACGCACTTCTTCAGTACTTCGCTGATGGTACTCAAGCTCGATGCCGAGGCGATCAAGGTGATGACGGCGGGCAGGCCGCCAGCCGCCGCGTGAGCCTGCGCGGGACGCGCGGCCGCGACGTCGGCGCGAGCGCCGGCCCTGCTATCATCGGCGGCCGTCGTCATCCCCACCTCCGTTGCTCGACGCTGCCGCGTCGCGTTCGCCATGTCCGAACAGAACCGAAAATCGCTCGGCCCGCTCCCGGCGCTGATCTTCTCCTCGCGCTGGCTGCAACTGCCGCTGTATCTCGGCCTGATCCTCGCGCAGGTCGTTTACGTGATCCTGTTCGGCAAGGAGCTCTGGCATCTGATCCACGAGTCGCTGGAGCTGACCGAGCAGCAGATCATGCTGATCGTGCTCGCGCTGATCGACGTGGTGATGATCTCCAACCTGCTGGTGATGGTGATCGTCGGCGGCTATGAGACCTTCGTCTCGCGCCTGGGTCTGCAGGGGCACCCGGACCAGCCCGAGTGGCTCAGCCACGTCAACGCCTCGGTGCTCAAGGTCAAGCTGGCGATGGCGATCATCGGCATCTCCTCGATCCATCTGCTCAAGACCTTCATCGAGGCCGGTACCATCGGCGCGCTGCCGCTGTGCTCGGAGGTCGCCGCCGGGGTCAAGTGCACCAACACGACCGCCGAGGGCGTCATGTGGCAGACCCTCATCCACATGGCCTTCATCGTTTCGGCGATCGGCATCGCCTGGACCGACCGCATCATGCAGGCGAGCATCACGCGCGCCAAGCACCCGAGCGGTCACTGATCGGCACCGTCGCCCTCGGATCGTCGCACGCCAGCGGCTGCAGATCCGCGGCGACGAGATGGCGCTGATGCGCGCGCGCCGGTGGCGGCCGCGCGGCCGAGTGTCAGCGGTCGCGCCGCTGCAGCTGGCGTAGCAGGCGGACTGCGCCGCCGATGATGGCGGCGATGTCGGCGTCGGCCTGCAGGGCGGCGAACGAGCCTTCGATGAAGCGCAGCCCGTCGGTGCCGAGCACACTCACGCGCACATCGCCGCAGCGCGGCGGTGGCAGACGTGCGCCGGACCAGATCGCGCGGCGGCGGCCGAAAGCGGCCCCGCGGGCGACGATGTCGCGGGCCAGGGCCTGCACCGCGGCCGGTGCGCCTTCGAACGCCAGCGCGCGACCGAAGGCGTCGAGATGGCGTACCGCGCCGTCGGCATAGGCGGCGAGCAGTTCCGGGCCCTCTGGCAGCGCGACTTCAACGACGACGCCCAGCGTGCTCGCCGGTGTGACCGGCGCGCCGCGTGCGCGCAGCAGCGCCGCCGCGAGTGCGCGGGCACGGCTGTCGGCATGCTCGGCCGTGGCCAGGGTCCGCAGCGCGCTGCTGCGCGGCGACGGCTCCATGAGCAGGCGCCATGGACCGGACAGCGGGCTCGGCTCGCGGCGTGCCAGTTCCAGGTCATCGCAGAACATCAGATTGTAGAAGCGGTCGGCCGTTGCCTCGCGGAACGGGTGATGGCACGCGGCCTCGACGGCGCGGCGAAACGGCCAGCGGATCATCGGCCGTGTTTTGCCTGCGGCGGTGCGACGTGGCTTGGGTCCATGCGCTCTCCTCGACCAGGGCCCGTGCTCGGCACGTCGCAGCATAGCGCGGACGGCCGCTGTGCTCCCGCAAACGGCAGCGGCGTGCGATCGCCCGCGAGGTTCGCGGGCCCTTCAGCGCAGATGACGGTCGAGAAAGCGCAGCGCCGCCTCGACCGCGGCGCCGTCGGCGAAGAATCCGCTGATATGGCCGTGGCCGCGGATCAGGAACAGCTCGTTGACGACACCGGCGGCATCGAGCGCGGACTTGTAGCGCTCTGCCTGTTCGAGCGGGACGAGCTGGTCCAGCGTCGCGTGATAGATGAACACCGGCGGGTCCTCGGCATCGACGTGGAACGCCGGTGAGGCTTCGCGAAAGCGCTCCGGGATCCGATCGCGCGTGCCGCCGAGAAAGGCCGGCACCAGCCTGCCGCCCGGGTATAACGTCAGGTCCGCCGGTGTGCCGCCGGCGACGATGGCTTGCACGCGCGTCCGCGGATCGCCCAGCTCGGCGTCGTTGGCCACATGACCGGCGAGCGCGGCGAGATGGCCGCCGGCGGAATAGCCGAAAGTCGCGATGCGCGCCGGGTCGATGCCGTGGCGGGCGCCCTCGTCGCGCATCCAGCGCAGGGCCTGCTGCACGTCGTGCAACTGCGCCGGGTAGATGTGCGCGGGCACCAGCCGGTAGGTGATGTTGACGACGACAAAGCCGCGCGCGGCGATGCGTTCGGCCAGGCGTTCGACCTGCGCGCGGTCGCCGCGCTTCCAGGCGCCGCCGTGGATCAGCAGCACCGCGGGATGCGGCCCCGCGCCCTCGGGCCGGTAGACATCGGCGAGCAGGCGCTGCGGCCAGTCCGGCGGCGTGTAGACGAGGTCGCGCTCGATCGTATACGCGGTACGCAGCGGCGGCGGCGCCGGCGTGTCGGGTTGGCCGAAGTGGCGGCTGCCGCAGGCGCTGATCGAGAGCGCCACCAGGCCGAGTACGGCCATGCGCAAAGTGTGGGTCGTGTCCATGGCGTGCGTTACGTCGCAGGCCGGCGCATGGACGCGCTGGCGCCTCGCGTCGGCGTTCAGGCGGCCGCCGGCTTGATCAGCCCGCGTGCGCGCGCCATGGTCAGCGCCGTGTCCTCGATCATGTCTTCCTGGCCGCCGACCATCTTCTTGCGGCCGAGTTCGAGCAGGATCTCGCGCGCCGGCACCCCGTACTTCTTCTCGGCGCGCTGGGCGAACAGCAGGAAGGAGGAATACACGCCGGCGTAGCCGAGCGTCAGCGCGTTGCGGTCGATGCGTACCGGAAAGTCCATGATCGGCGTCACCAGATCCTCGGCGACGTCGCTGATCTTGAACACGTCGACGCCGGTTTCGATGCCCATGCGGTTGCAGACGGCGACGAAGACTTCCATCGGCGTGTTGCCGGCGCCGGCGCCCATGCCACCGCAGGCGCAGTCGATGCGCCGCGCGCCGGCGGCGACCGCGGCTATGGAGTTGGCGACGCCCATCGACAGATTGTGATGGCCGTGGAAGCCGATCTCGGTTTCTGGCTTCGCTTTCTCGCGCAGCAGGGCGATGCGCGCGGTGACGTCGTCGGGCAGCATGTAGCCGGCCGAGTCGGTCACGTACAGGCAGTTGGCACCGTAGGACTCCATCAGCAGCGCCTGTTCGACGAGCTTCTCGGGCTCGACCATGTGCGCCATCATCAGAAAGCCCACGGTGTCCAGGCCCATCTTGCGGCCGAGGCTGATGTGCTGCTCGGCGACGTCGGCCTCGGTGCAGTGCGTGGCGACGCGGATCGTGGCGATGCCGCAGTCGGCCGCCATCTTCAAGTGATCGACGGTGCCGATGCCAGGCAGCAGCAGCGCCGAGACCTTGGCGTTCTTCAGCAGCGGGATCACCGCGCGCAGGTACTCCTCGTCGCTCGCGGCGGGGAAGCCGTAGTTCACCGAGGCGCCGCCGAGGCCATCGCCGTGGGTGACCTCGATCAACGGCACGCCGGCCTCGTCCAGGCCCTTGGCGATGGACTTCATCTGCTCCACCGTGATCTGGTGGCGCTTGGGGTGCATGCCGTCGCGCAGCGACATGTCGTGGACCTTGATGCGGATGCCCTTGAGGTTCTGGCTCATCTCGATACTCCTCAGGCCGCTTCCAGCGTCAGCCGGCCGGACAGGATTTCCTCCGCGAACATCTCGGCGGTGCGCGTCGCGCTCGCGGTCATGATGTCGAGGTTGCCGGCGTACTTGGGCAGGAAATCCCCCAGGCCCTCGACTTCCATGAAGGTGGTGACGCGATGGCCGTCGAACACCGGGCCGTTGACCAGCCGGTAGCCGGGCACGTACTGCTGCACCTCGGCGACCATCTCGCGCACCGACTCTTCGATTTGCGCCTGCTTGGGTTCCTCGACCGTGAGGCAGTGGATGGTGTCGCGCATGATGATCGGCGGATCGGCCGGGTTGATGACGATGATCGCCTTGCCCTCGTCGGCGCCGCCGATGCGCGCGACCGCGCCGGCGGTGGTGCGGGTGAACTCGTCGATGTTCTTGCGCGTGCCGGGGCCGACCGACTTGCTCGCGACCGTCGCGACGATCTCGGCGTACTTCACCCTCTGCACGCGCGACACCGCATAGACCATCGGAATCGTCGCCTGGCCGCCGCAGGTGACCATGTTGACGTTCATCTCGCGCTTGCCGGCGTGCGCCTTCAAGTTCACCGGCGGCACGCAGTATGGCCCGATGGCCGCCGGCGTGAGATCGATCATCATCACGCCGAGCTTGGTCAGCTTGTCCGAGTTGTCCTTGTGTACGTAGGCGCTCGTGGCGTCGAAGGCGATCTGCACGCCGTCGGCCTTCACGTGCGGCAGCAGGCCGTCGACGCCCTGGTCCGTGGTCTTCAGGCCCATCTCGCGGGCGCGCGCCAGACCCTCGGAGCTCGGATCGACGCCGACCATCCATACTGGCTCCAGCACGCTCGAACGCCGCAGTTTGTAGAGCAGATCGGTGCCGATGTTACCGGGGCCGATGATGGCGCACTTGATCTTCTTGCTCATGCTTCAAACCCGATGGACGCCTCGCCGATGCCGGCGAGCGTCATGTGGAAACGGTCGCCCGGCGCCGCCGGCAAAAGCGGCGCCAGCGAACCGGACAGGATGATCTCGCCCTTCATGAACGGAATGCCGTAGCGGCCGAGCGTGTTGGCGAGCCAGGCGACGGCGGTGGCCGGATGGCCCTGCACCGCCGCGCCGACGCCGCTCGCGACGTGCACGCCGTGTTTACTGATGTCCATCTTCACGGCGGCAAGGTCGAGGGCATACGGCTTGACGCGATCCTTGCCGACGACGAACACGCCGCAGGAAGCATTGTCGGCGATGGTGTCCTGGATCTTGATCTTCCAGTCGCGGATGCGCGAGTCGACGATCTCGAAGCACGGCAGCACATAGTCGGTCGCATCGAGGACCTGGTCCTCGGTGACGCCGGGACCCTTGAGGTCCTTCTTCAGCACGAAGGCGATCTCGCCTTCGGCGCGCGGCTGAATCAGGCCGCTGCCGGCGATGCTCAGCACATCGCCGTCCTCAACCCACATACGGTCGGTCAGAAAGCCGAAGTCCGGCTGGTGGACGCCGAGCATGTCCTGCACGGCCTTGCTGGTCACGCCGATCTTCTTGCCGACGACGCGCTCGCCCTCGGCGGTGCGGCGCTCAAGGAAACGCAGCGAGATCCGGTAGGCATCCTCGATGTCGAGGCCGGCTTCGCGTTCGGTCAGCGGCGCGACCACCGAGCGCGTGCGCAGCGCGGTGAACAGTTCGTCGCCGAGGGCGGCAATGCGGTCGTCGGAGAGCGCCATGGTCAGCCGTTGCGCAGGAAGTCGAGCACCATGCGATTGAACAGCTCGCGGTGCTCGATCATCACCCAATGGCCGCAGTTGGGCACCAACACCATGCGGCCGTTCTTCAGGCCCTTGGCGAGCCGCATGATGCCGCTGTCCGGCATCATGTTTTCATTGAGGCCCCACAGCGTCAGTGCCGGGCAGGTGATCTCGCCCAGGCGCGCGCTCAGGTTCGGCACCTTCATCGTGCGCATCACCTGCGGGTTCTGCAGCTTCATGATCTCGAAGCGCTCGCGCACCAGCTCGTCGGTCACGCAGTCCGGGTCGACGACGAAGGCCTTGCGGAAGAACTCCTTCATCCGCGCCTCGGTGACCGGCTCGCCGGAGTTGAACAGGCTGAACATCATCGCCATGCCCGGCATCGCCAGATAGTCCGGCAGATCGTTGAGGCCGCCCGGTGCCATCAGCACGAGGCGCTCGACGTTGCCCGGATGCGCGAGCGCAAAACCGAGCGCGACGGCGCCGCCGAGCGAGTTGCCGACGAGGGTGTAGCGATCGACGCCGATCACGTCCAGCAACTGCTTCATGCACTCGATGAAGAAACTCAGCGGGTACTCGACATCGTCGGGCTTGTCGGAATAACCGAAGCCGATCATGTCCGGAACGATTACGCGATAGCCGGCCGCGATCAGCGCCGGGTAATTGCCCTTGAAGTTGGAGTAGCCGCTGGCGCCATGGCCCGAACCGTGCAGGAACACGACGACCGGGCCCTTGCCCTCGTCAAGGTAGTGGATGCGATAGCCGTTCGGTAGCGTCGCGTACTGATGCTCGGGAATGGGCTTGCTGGACATGGGCAGGTGACGTGCAGTCGTGCGGCGCGCGGCCGCGCCGGCCGCCGCGGCAGTCGGGCGTGCATGGTCCCGTAGCGCGGCTGGCCAAGGCTTCACCCGATTGGACTACGGGCACGGCCGCCGCATCGCCTAGGATGCGCGCCATATGGAACATCGCATGACGCAGCGTGTGCTCGTGACCGGCGGGACCAAGGGTGTCGGCCGCGGCATCACCGAGGCCTTCCTGCGCGCCGGTGCGCGGGTGCTGGTGTGCGCGCGCAGCGCCCCCGAGGCGCTGCCGTCGGGCGCGGAGTTCATCGCCTGCGACGTGCGCGATACCGCGGCGGTCGATGCACTGTTCGCGCAGATCGAGCGCGATTACGGGGGGCTCGACGTGCTGGTGAACAATGCCGGTGGCGCGCCGTTCGCGATGGCGGCCACGGCTTCGCCGCGCTTCCACGAGAAGATCTTCGCGCTCAATCTGCTCGCGCCGCTGCATCTGGCGCAGAAGGCCAACGCGCTGATGCAGCGACAGGACGGCGGCGGCGTCATCGAGTTCATCGGCAGTGTCAGCGCCTTGCGGCCGTCGCCCGGCACCGCGGCTTACGGCGCGGCCAAGGCTGCGGTGCTGAGCCTGGTGCAGTCGCTCGCAGTCGAGTGGGCGCCGAAGGTGCGCGTCGTCGCGGTCACGCCCGGGCCGGTGCGTACCGAGCTGTCTGCGCTGCACTACGGCGATGACGCCGGTGTCGCCGCGGTGGCGAAGACGATTCCGCTGCAGCGCCTGGCCGAACCTGCCGACATCGGCGCGGCCTGTGTGTGGCTGGCCTCCGCTGCGGCAGCTTACGTGTCCGGCGCGCAGTTGATCCTGCACGGCGGCGGCGAGCGGCCGGCGTTCCTCGACGCCGCCAACGTCAACAAGCCCTGACCATGCCCGTGCTGCGTCGTTTCCTCATCGGCGCCGCGCTGCTGATGGTGCTGACGCTCGGCGTCGCGTTCGCGCTGAGCTGGGCCCCGGACCGCAGCGTCGAGGCGCTCGCCGCGCGCTGGGCCGGTCCGCCGTCGGAGTTCGTGCCCATCGGCGGCATGCGCGTGCATTTGCGTGACGAAGGGCCGCGCAAGGGCGCAACGCCGATCGTGCTGCTGCACGGCACCTCGGCTTCTCTGCACACCTGGGACGGCTGGGTCATGGGTTTGCGCGACGAGCGCCGCGTGATCCGCTTCGACCTGCCCGGCTTCGGCCTCACCGGGCCGACACCGGACGGCGTCTACCGTATCGAGCGCTATGTCGAGACCGTGGTCGCGCTGCTCGACCGGCTCGGCGTGCAGCGCGCGATTCTCGCCGGCAACTCCTTCGGCGGACAGGTGGCGTGGCAGACCGGGCTCGCGCATCCGCAACGCGTTGCGGCGCTGGTGCTGGTCGATGCCGCCGGTTATCCGCCCTCACCGCAGGACGTGCCGATCGGCTTTCGCATCGCGCGAACCGCGTGGCTCGCGCCGCTGATGCGGGTGACGCTGCCGCGTGGACTGATCGAGGCGAGCGTGCGCAAGGTCTACGGCGATCCGGCCAAGGTCACGCCGGAGCTGGTCGACCGCTACTACGAGCTGACGCTGCGCGCGGGCAATCGCGAGGCCCTGCGCGAACGCTTCGCCCAGGCGCCGGCCGGTCCCGGCGCCGAGCGCATCCGTGAACTGACGCTGCCGACGCTGATCCTCTGGGGCGGACGGGACCGGCTGATCCCGCCCACCGACGCCGAGCGCTTCCACCGCGACATCGCCGGCAGCGAGCTCGTCGTATTCGAGGATCTGGGCCATGTGCCGCACGAGGAGGATCCCGTGCGCACGCTCTCGGCGGTGCAGGCCTTCTTGCGGCGCGTCGCGCCATGAGTGCGGGCCGCTTCTGGTTGCAAGGCGCATTCTCGGGCGGCGCATGACCGCCGGCGTCGCCGACTGGAGGAGACGATGAGACTCATCAGGTACATGACGGTGCTGCTCGCCGGCACGCTGCTCCTCGCCTGCAACAGCAGCACCGCGCCGGGTGGCGCGCCGCCGCCATCGGGCGAGGGTCGCTGCGTCGGCTACAACCCGCTACGCAATCCGTACTTCGGCGATCTGCACGTGCACACGCGCTACTCGCTCGACGCCAACACCCAGGGCACGATCGTCGGTCCACACGAGGCCTACCGCTTTGCGCTCGGCGAGCGCCTGGGCATCCAGCCCTACGACGAGAACGGCGCGCCGCTGCGCACGACGCAGCTCGCGCGGCCGCTGGACTTCGCCGCGGTCACCGACCACGCCGAGCTGTTCGGCGAGACCGAGATCTGCACCAACCCGGACTATCTCGGCTACTACGCGCCCGAGTGCGTGCTCTACCGCAGCTTTCCCGAGCAGTCGTTCATCATCTTCAACCTCGCCGCGGTCGGCCTGCCCGAGCTGCCGCAGTTCCCGGTGCCGCCGGACGTGCCGCTGATCTCGGATCTGCCGATCGTCGGCGCCAACGGCAGCATTCCGCGTCTGCCGTACTGCGGGCTCGGCGGCCAGCTCTGTCTCGACGCGGCGATGACGCCGTGGCAGGACATCCAGCTCGCCGCCGCGATCTACGACGACACCAGCGCGGACTGCCGTTTCACCACCTTCATCGGCTATGAATGGACCGGCGCGCCGATGGCCAACAACCTGCACCGCAACGTCATCTTCCGCAGCGACGTCGTGCCGCGGATTCCGCCGGCCTATCAGGAATACCCGCGGCCGGAGCTCTTGTGGCAGGCGCTCGACGAACAATGCGCGCAGGTCGAGGGCTGCGATTACCTGACGATCCCGCACAACTCCAACCTCTCCGGCGGCCTGATGTTCGAGCCCCGCGACCGTTTCGGCAACGACTACACCCGTGAGTTCGCGCAGGCGCGGCAGGCCAACGAGCCGCTGGCCGAGATCTACCAGCACAAGGGCCAGTCCGAGTGTCTGGGCACGATCGGCGCGGGCGCCAACGACGAACTGTGCGGCTTCGAGCTCTTGCCCTACCGCAACTTCATCGGCAGCCAGGTCAGCCCGGCGGCGAGCGGCGCGCCGCTGGAACGGGACTTTCTGCGTAACGCGCTCGCACAAGGCCTGCGCTTGGAGCGCGAACTCGGCGCCAACCCGTTCAAATACGGCTTCGTCGCCAGCTCGGACACGCATCTGGGCACGCCGGGACTGACGGCGGAAGTCGCCTATCCCGGCCACGGCGGCGCCGGCGGCGGCGCGCGCGACGAAGTCCCGCCGGGACTGCCCGATCTGATCGAGAACAGCCCCGGGGGTCTCGCGGTGCTCTGGGCCGAGGAAAACACGCGCGAGGCGCTGTTCGACGCGATGCGCCGGCGCGAGGCCTATGCCACCAGCGGTCAGCGGCCGGTGGTGCGCTTCTTCGGCGGCTGGGAGCTGCCGGCGGATCTGTGCGGCCGCGGCGACTTCGTCGAAACCGGCTACGCGCTGGGCGTGCCGATGGGGGGCGACCTGCCGCCCGCGACGGCTGCACGGCCGCGCTTCGCGGTGTCGGCGCTGCGCGATCCGGGCGCGCCCGGCGATCCCGCCGAACCCCTGCAGCGCATCCAGATCGTCAAGGGCTGGGTCGACGACAGCGGCACGCACGAGCGCGTCTACGAGGTCGCCGGCGATCCCGCCAACGGCGCCGGCGTCGATCTCGCGACCTGTCAGACCCACGGGCCCGGCTTTGCCAGCCTGTGCGCGGTCTGGGAGGACCCGGACTTCGATCCTGCGCAATCGGCGTTCTGGTACGCGCGCGTGATCGACAACCCGAGCTGCCGCTGGGCGACCCGCCAGTGCGTGGCCGCGGGCATCGACTGCAGCGATGCCGAGGCCGTGCCCGAGGAGTGGGCGGACTGCTGCGATGCGAGATATCCCAAGACCGTGCAGGAACGCGCCTGGACCTCGCCGATCTGGTACGCGCCACGGTGAGCATGCGCGGCCTGATCCGTCAGCCGTTGCTGCACTTTCTCGCCATCGGTGGCTTGCTGTTCGCCGTGCAGCAGGGCTGGCGCGTAGACACCACGCCGGAAGGCCAGCCGGTCGTACAGCTCGACGCCGCGGCGCAGGCGCGCCTGCGCGCCGAATGGCGCGCGGCACTCGGACGCGAGCCCAGCGACGCCGAATGGCAGGCGCAGCTCGCGCGCGCGATCGACGCCGAGCTGCTGCTCGCCGAGGCGCTGCGGCTCGAACTCGACGTGCTCGATCCGGTCGCGCGCCAACGCCTGTTGATGAACATGCGCTTCGCCTTTGCCGGCCGGCGCGCCAGCGAGGACGCGCTGCTGTTCGAGGCGCGCGCGCTGGGCATGCCGCGCAGCGATCCGGTCGTGCGACGCCGGCTGCTGCAGGTGATGGAGCGGCGCTTGCAAGCGCCGGCACTGCCCGACGAGGCGACGCTGCGCGCTTACGTGCAGGCCAATGCGGCGCGTTACGCACGGCCGGCGCGCCACGGCTTTCGCCAGATCTGGTTCGCGCGTGCCGATGATGCGCGCATCGCCGAGGTGCGGGCGGCGCTCGCGCGCGGCGAGGTGCCGGCGCACTCCGGCGACGCCTTCCTGCTCGGCGCGCGACAGCCGCCGGCGACGACGGAGCAGATCGCGCAGCGCTTTGGCACGGCATTCGCTCAGGCGGTGGAATCGGCGCCACTGGAGCGCTGGACCGGGCCGCTGGCCTCCGTCTACGGCACCCATTTCGTGTTCGTCGAGCAGCGCAGCGCGGCGCAGCCGCCGGACTTCGACGCGGTGCGCGGTCGCGCCGCGGCCGCCTGGGCGGTCGAGCAGCGCGCGGCGCGCCGGCACGCGGCGCTGCAGGCACTGCGCGCGCGCTACCGCATCGAGCTGGCGCAGTTCGCGCACGACGGAGCGCCGGGCTGATGCGCGCGCTGCTGCTGATGCTGGCCGTGCTCGTGGTCGGCGGTGCCGGTGCACACCCGCTGGCGCCGGCACTGCTGTCGCTGCACCAGACCGCGCCGGATCGGTTCGAGGTGCTGTGGCGCAGCTCGCTGGTGCGCACGCCCGGCGCCGCCCTCGCACCGCAATGGCCGACCGGCTGCGCCGCCGAGCGGCGCGAGGCATCGGCGATCGATGACGATGCCGCCTGGGTCGAGCACTGGGCGCTGCACTGTCCCGCTGGCATCGAGGGACGGCGCATCGGCGTCGACGGACTCGCACGCGCCGGCATCAACGTGATTCTGCGCATCCAGCCGCTGCACGGCGCCGCCCAGCAGGTGCTGCTCGACGCCGCTCGCAGCGCCTACGTGATCGCGCCGAGCGGCGCGGCGACGCCGGTGTTCACGCATTATCTCGCGCTCGGCGTCGAGCATCTCTTGCTCGGTCCGGATCATCTGCTGTTCGTGCTCGGGCTGATGCTGCTGGTGCGCGGCCTGCGTGCACAGGTCTGGACCCTCACCGCGTTCACGCTCGGTCACAGCATCACCCTGAGCCTCGCGGCGCTCGGGCTGGTGCGTGCGAGCCCGGTGCTGACCGAGCTGGCGATCGCCGCGAGCATCCTGTGGCTGGCGACGGCGATCCTGCGCCGGGGGCAGGCGCCGGCGCGCAGGCCGTGGATCATGGCGGTTCTGTTCGGTCTGTTGCACGGACTCGGCTTCGCCGGAGCGCTGGCGCAGACGGGTCTGCCGCTCGATGAGATTCCGCAGGCGCTGGTCGCGTTCAATCTCGGCATCGAAGTCGGGCAACTCGCGGTCGTCGCCCTCGTGCTGGGCGCGGTGGCGGTCCTGCGCCGCGCCCGTGTACGGCCGGGGGTGTGGATGGCGGCGCGGCCGCTGACGGCCTACGTCATCGGCAGCGCCGCCGCCTACTGGTGCTGGGAGCGCAGCGCGGTCATCTGGCTATGAACGACCGGGGCCGCGCGCGGGCTCGCATATGCCGCCGTGCTCGACCGAGCCCATCCCCCTGCGGAGCCGGCTCGTGGTCCACCGCGGTACCGGCACCTTGGACCCGTCTCACACGAAAGGACGACGTTAGACGGGTGATGTGCGCGCATCATCGGTCGGACGACACGGTCCGAGGAGAGCGAGCAGATGACCCAGCCGGCATTCCCCGCAGGTGCGGCGCTGGTGTTCGGCGGCAGCGGCGGCATCGGCCAGGAGGTGGCCAAGAGCTTCGGCGCGGCCGGCTCGGACGTGGCGATCGTCTATCGCTCCAAGCAGGACGTCGCGCAAAAGGTCGCGGCCGCGATCGGCGAGGGCGGCCGCAAGGCGACGATCCATGCCGCCGACGTGCGCGAGGCGGCGCAGGTCCAAGCCGCCGTCAACGACGCGATCGCCGCGCACGGGCGCATCCATACCGTGGTCTGGGCGGCGGGCCCGGTGGTCGAGCAGGTGCACATTGCCGAGACCTCGGCCGAGTTGTGGAAGAAGTCCATCGACATCGAGGTCCACGGCTTTTTCAACGCGGTGCAGGCGACGCTGCCGCACCTGCGCGAGAAAGGCGGCGGGTCCTACGTGCACCTCGGCTCCGCGGGCCATGTCTTCTGGCCGGCCAAGGACGGGCTGTCGGTCGTGCCCAAGGCGGCCAACGAGGCGCTGGTTCAGGGCATCGCCAAGGAAGAGGGGCGCTTCAACATCCGCGCGAACTCGGTGCTGGTCGGCGTCATCGAGGCCGGCATGTTCCTGGAGCTGCTCAAGCGCGGCGTCTTCGACCAGAAGTGGACCGAGGAGACGCAGAAGCTGCTGTGCATCAAGCGCTGGGGCAAGCCCGAGGAGATCGGCGCCGCGGCGGTGTTCCTCGCCACCAATGGCTACGTGACCGGACAAAAGATCAACGTGTCCGGTGGATTTGGCATCTAAGGGACGCGCAAATGAGCCTGCCACTCGAAGACATCGAGCTGATCCGCCAGCTCAAGTACCGCTACTGCCGCTGCATCGACACGGCCAACATCGCAGAGCTGCGCGAGCTGTTCACCGAGGACGCGAGCGTTCGCTACCAGGGCGGCAGCTATCTGTTCGAGGCGCAGGGTCGCGACGAGATCCTGCGGGCGCTCGAATACGCCTTCCATGCCGAGGCGATCGCGTTGCATCACGTGAACCACCCGGAGATCAGCGTGACCTCGCCCCTTGAGGCGACCGGCATCTGGTATCTAAAGGACTGGTTCTGCGACCTGCGGCGCAAGATCGTCACCGACGGCTCGGCGCTGTACCGCGACACCTACGTCAAGCAGGGCGGCCGCTGGCTGATCCAGCGCGCGACCTACGAGCGCATCTACGAGATCGTCACGCCGTTCGAGCAGGCGCCGAACATCACCGCGCACTGGCTCGCCAAGCACGGCAAGCGCTTGCCGCAAGGGGCGTAGCGTCAATCCTCGCGCGCGATCGCGCGGTGGCCGATGTCGCTGCGGTACTGCACACCGTCCCAGCGGATCCGCCGGACCGCCGCATAGGCGGCCTGCTGCGCCGCGCGCACGGTGTCGCCGCGCGCGACCACGCACAGCACGCGGCCGCCGCTGGTGACGATCTGGCCGTCGCGCTCGGCGGTGCCGGCGTGAAATACCTTGGCGGCGCCCAGGTCGGCGTCGAGGCCGCGGATCGCATCGCCCTTGCGCGGCGTGCCCGGATAGCCGCCGGCGGCCATGACCACGCCGAGCGCGGGCTGCTGCGACCAGCGTGGCTGCACGGCGTCGAGGCGGCCGTCGACCGCGGCTTCGAGCAGCTCGAGCAGGTCCGAGTCGAGGCGGAACAGGATCGGCTGGGTTTCCGGATCACCCATGCGCACGTTGAATTCGAGCACGCGCGGCTCGCCGCGGGCGTCGATCATCAGGCCGGCGTAGAGAAAGCCGGTGAAGGGCGCGCCTTCGGCGGCCATGCCCCTGAGCGTCGGCTCGATCACCTCGCGGCAGATGCGGGCGTGAATCTCGGGCGTGACCACCGGCGCCGGCGAATAGGCGCCCATGCCGCCGGTGTTCGGCCCGGTGTCGCCGTCGCCGATGCGCTTGTGATCCTGGCTGGTGGCCAGCGCCACGTACTGCGGTTTGGCGCCGGCGCCGCTGGCGACGACGATGAAGCTGGCTTCCTCGCCCTCCAGGAAGTCCTCGACGACGACGCGCGCACCGGCCTGGCCGAGCATGGTGCCGCCGAGCATATCGCGCACCGCGGTCTGCGCCTCGTCGACGGTCTGCGCCACGACCACGCCCTTGCCGGCGGCAAGACCGTCGGCCTTGACCACGATCGGCGCGCCGCGCTCGGCGATGTAGTCCAGGGCCGGGTCGAGCTCGTTGAACACGCGGTATTGCGCGGTGGGGATGCGGTGGCGTTCGAGAAAGGCCTTGGTGAAGGCCTTCGAGGCTTCGAGCTGCGCGGCCGCGCGGCGCGGCCCGAAGATACGCAGACCGGCGGCCTCGAAGGCATCGACGACGCCGAGCGCCAGCGGCGCCTCGGGACCGACGACGGTGAAACCGATCTGCTCGCGCCGGGCCAGCGCGACCAGGCCGTCGATGTCCTCGGCCTGCACCGCGACGTTGCGGCAGCGCGCCTCGCGCGCAGTGCCGGCATTGCCCGGTGCGACCAGCACCTCGGCCACGCGCGGCGACTGCGCCAGCTTCCACGCCAGCGCATGCTCGCGGCCGCCGGCGCCGATGACCAGGACCTTGATCGCGTGCGACATGGGGCGCTCCGTAGAGAAAAAGGGGCGCTAGTGTAGTGCGTCATCAACGAAAAACCCCGCGCCCGGTGGGCGCGGGGTCGGCTGCGGCCACAGACTGGCCTTCAGCGCAGGCGCAGGTTGTTGCCTTCGACGATCACCGGCGTGCCGATGCTCAGGCTAGAGGCGTCCATCACGCGCACCACGCGCTGGCCGCCGGTTTCCATGCCCACGGTCACGTCGTAGACGGTGGTCGAGCGCGCGCGCTTCTCGATCTCGTGACCGGCGATGGCGCCGAGGATCGCACCGGCCGCAGTCGCCGCGTCGTTGCCGCGGCCGCTGCCGAACTGGTGTCCGGCGACGCCGCCGGCCACCGCGCCGGCGACCGCACCGGCGCCGCTGCCTTCGCCCTTGATCTTGACCGGCGTGATCGCGACCACGGTACCGCAGTCGGCACAGACCGTCGGGCGCGGCGGCGGTGTTGCCGGACGCGGCTTGGGCGCGGCCGCCTGCGTCGGCAGCGGGGTGGGCGTGGGTGTGGGCTCGGCGCTCGGGCTCGCGGTGGCCTCGGGCGAGGGCTCGGCCGCGGCGTCCTGCGCCGCGTCCGGCGCGCAGGCGCCAAGCCCCGCGGCGAGGGCGGCGATGGCGAGCGCGCGGCGCAAGGGGTGCTGGATCGTTTGGTGACGCATGTCGGAATCCACCGGATCGGTAATGGCGTCAGCCTAGGATGACGCCCTTAGCCCCGGCTGAACATGGTATCGACCATCGGCAACGCCCGTGGCAGTGCGCCTGCCGGTGTGCTCAGGCGCCGCTCGGGGCCGATGTCACACGGCGCCGGTGGAAATCGAGCACGGCCCGCAGCACGCGGTCCGGCGCCTCGAACTGCGGGTAGTGGCCGATGCCCTCGAGCGAGACGATGTCGGCGTCCGGCACCAGCTCGGCATAGCGCCGCGCCATGTGTGCGCCGGAAACCGGGTCCTCGGCGCCGTTGATCAGGCGCAACGGCACGGTCGTGTGGGTCAGCGCGCCGACCCAGCGGCTGCGCTGCGCGCGGCGCTCGTCGATGTAGCGCAGCAGTCGCGGGATCACGCGCTGGCCGTCGTTGAAGGTGATCAGTCGCCAAAAGTCGTGCAGCTCGATCGGCGTCGGCCGTGTCCGCGGCCCGAAGACCCGGCTGAAGGCGCGGCCGAAGGCGCGCTCGTTCATCAGCGCGGCGAGCAGCGGACCGAGCGGGCTTTTCAAGAGCTTCTGTGCGCCGGTCGGGCGATGCGTTTCCGGGAACAGGCCGCCGTTGAGCAGCACGGTCGACAGGATCGTGGCCTCGCGCTCGGGCCGTTCGAGCTGGCGCGCGAGCAGCTCCTGCGCCACGCTCACGCCGTAGTCGTGGGCGAGCACGTGCACGCGCCGCACCTCGTAGCGGGCGAGGAGCTGCTCGCACAGGTCGGCCTGTTCGAGCAGCGAGTAGCGATGCCGTTTGGGCTTGGCCGAGAAGCCGAAGCCGAGCAGGTCCGGGGCGAGCACGTGCTCGAAGCGTTCGCACAGCCCGTTCCACACCGGCTCGAAGTCCCAGGACGCGGTCGGAAAGCCGTGGATCAGCAAGAGCGCCGTCTCGCCCGCGCCGTGGCGCTGGTAGAAGATGTCGTGGCCGTTGAAGTGAAAGTGCGCGCCGGTGTCGCGCCAGCGGCTGAAGCTCATGGCGTGCGCGGATTCACGCCGGTACGTGTGCGTCGATGAAGCGCGCCGCCTGCGCGATCGCCGCATCGGCCTCGGGCAGCTTGCCGCAGAACAACTGCCAGACGTGGAACAGCCGCGGTGCGAGCTGCAACTGCGCGTCGACGCCGGATGCGCGCAGGGCGTCGGCGAGCCGGCGTGCGTCGTCGCACAGGATCTCGTTGTCGGTCGCCTGGATCAGCGTCGGCGGCAGGCCGTGCAGGTCGGCATGCAGCGGCGAGGCCAGCGGCGTGCGCGGCGATGCGCCGGCCAGATAGTCCGCAGCGGCGGCGCGGATGAATTCGGTGACGAGCATGTCGTCGCGTTCGCGCGTCTGCGCGGTTTCACCGCTCACGGTCAGGTCGACCCACGGCGAGAACACCACCAGCGCCGCCGGCAGCGGCAGGCCGGCGTCGCGCGCGGCGAGCGCGCAGGCCATGGTCAGGCCGCCGCCGGCGGAGTCGCCGGCGATGATGAGGGTTTTCGGATCGACACCCTGTTCGAGCAGCGACCGGTAGGCGGCGAAGGCATCGTCGGTGGCGGCGGGGAAGGGGTGCTCAGGCGCGAGCCGGTAGTCGATCAGCGCGACCTGCGCCTGCCAGCGGCGCGCGAGCTGGGCCGCGAACTCGCGGTAGATGCGCGGCGAACCCACCTGATAGCCGCCGCCGTGCAGGTACAGCAGCGTGCGCCGCGGGCTCTGGCGCGTATTGCGCACCCAGTCGCCGGGTACGCCGCGAAAGGTCGCCGGCTCGATGCGCGTGCATGGCGGCAGCGGCAGGCGCGACCAGCGCGCAGCGCGCTCCAGCGCGGCGCGCCGGACGGCGACCGGGCGCCGCGTATCGAGCGCAGGCGCGATCAGATGACGCGCGGCCCAGCGGAACAGGTGCGCGCGTAGCGACAGGCGTGGCGGCGGGTGGTTCATCGGCCAAGCATACCCAAGCCGGCGCTGCGGCTGTCATCCGCGCGGCGGCAGGCTGGCCTACACTGCCCGTATGCGCTGGCTCATCCCCC
This sequence comes from Sinimarinibacterium thermocellulolyticum, assembly GCF_040327995.1. Classification (NCBI taxonomy): domain Bacteria; kingdom Pseudomonadati; phylum Pseudomonadota; class Gammaproteobacteria; order Nevskiales; family Nevskiaceae; genus Sinimarinibacterium; species Sinimarinibacterium thermocellulolyticum. Next base: position 71,126 of record NZ_JBEPIJ010000014.1, read on the forward strand.
TGCTGGTTCTCGGTGTGGCCGCCTGTGGCAGCGATTCGACGGCGCCGCTGCCGGACGGCGTGCCGCTGTGTGCGCCCGACGCCGAGCCGCTGCGCTTGAGCGGCCGCGTCACCGCCGCCGATGCCAAGACCTACCGGCTGCAGCCGTTCGGCGTCGCGCCCGGCACCGGCCGCATCGAGCTGGCCTACGGCTGGTCGGAGTCGGGCGGCCTGCCCGCCACGCCGCTGACGGCGACGACGCTCGATCTGGGCTTGTGGGACGCCGACGGTTACCGCACGCCGGCGGGCTTCCGCGGCTGGTCGGGATCGCGCCAGGGTCGCATCGACCTGGATCAGGCGCCGGTGTTCGTCGAGGCGGCACAGGCCGAGCGCGGCTACGTGCCGGGCGCGATCGAACCGGGCGTCTGGCATGCCGAGCTGGGCATCGCCGCGGTGTCGCCGCAGGGCGCCGACTGGGAGCTGTGGATCGACTGCAAGGCGGCGTCGGGCGCGGCGCCCGCAAACGATCCGGTCGATCCGCGCCACGTCGCGCGTGACCAGCCCGGCTGGTATCACGGCGACTTCCACATGCACGCCTACCACTCCAACGCGAACGCGCCGGACTGGGCCGAGTTCATCGAGCAGGCGCGCGCCGCTCGGCTCGACTTCGTGATGGTCACCGAGTACGTCACCGGCGAGCACTGGCGCAGGCTCGGCGCGCTGCAGCGCGCGAACCCGGATCTCGTCATCTGGCCCGGGCGCGAGATCATCACCTACTTCGGCCACGCCAACACCCACGGCGAAACACCGTCGACCATCGAATACCGGCACGGCTTCGAGGACGTACATCTGGGCGAGATCCAGCGCGTGGCGGCAGCCGACGGCGCACTGTTCCAAGTCAATCACCCGACCAGCTTTCCGGGCCTGCTGTTCGAGAACTTCTGCCGCGGCTGCGCGTTCACGCTCGGTGACGACATCGACTGGGATCGGGTCGACACGATCGAGATCCTCAACGGCCCGGTGCTGGCGACAGCGGGCGATCTGGGCATCCCGATCCCCGGCGTGCGCATCGAGAATCCTTTCATGCGTACCGCGATCCGCCTGTGGGAGGAGAAGCTCGCGCAGGGGCATCGCATCACCGGGGTTTCCGGCTCCGATTCCAAGGGCACGGAGCCCGACGACGCCGAGCGCCGCCGCCGCGGTTACGGCTCGTCGGTGACCGCGGTCTATGCCCAGGCGCTGTCGCGGCCGGCGCTGACGGCGGCGATCCGCGCCGGCCACGCCTATGTGCGCACGCGCGGCGTCGCCGCCAGCCCGGAACTCGAATTCCGCGCGCGCACGGACGACGGCCAGCACGCGATCTTCGGCGACACCCTGCGCGTCGGCGAGAACGCCGTTGCGCGTGCCGAGGTCGTCGTGCGCGGCGCGCAGGGGCAGCGCCTGTACTGGTATCGCAACGGCAGCCTGGTGGCGACGAGCGTGATCGACGCCGACCCGTACACCGAGGTGCGCGACATCGCCCGCCACCTGCGCAGCGAAGGCCGGCTCGGTACCATGTGGCGCATCGAGACCGGCGACGAGGCCTCGCGGACCACGCTGGGCAACCCCATCTTCCTGGCGTCCCCCTGAAGGCCAGGACGGGCGTTGCCGGTTTCGCTGCGGAGTGCGCGCGATGATCCGAATCGTGGTGGCGGTGGTGCTCAGTTTGGCGGCGGCGGGCTGTGCCGTCGTGCCACCTGCGCAAACCCCGGTACCGGCGCCGCTGCCGCCGGGTGCGGTCGACGAGGCGGTGCGCGATGCGTTGATCCAAGGCGCCAGCCTCGCCGTCGGCCAGCTCGGCCGGGTCAACGGCTTCTGGAGCAATGCCGCGGTGCGCGTGCCGGTGCCGGAGGCGCTGGCGCGGCCGGCCGAGGCGATGCGCAAGCTCGGCATGGGCGCGAAGGTCGATGCGTTCCACCGCGCGCTGAATACCGCCGCGGAGCAATCGGTGCCCTACGCCGCCGAGCTGTTCATCGGCGCGATCCGCGAGCTGACGCTGGACGATGCGCGCGCGGTCCTCGACGGCGGTGGCGACGCGGCGACCCGGCTGCTGCGCGAGCGCAGTGCGGCGGCACTGACCGCGCGGCTCTTGCCCTACGTGCAGGCGACGACCACGCGCATCGGCGTGACCCAGCGCTACAAGGATCTGCTCGCGGACTACGGTGTGCTGCTGCGCGACTCGGGACTGCGCCACCTCGACCTCGACGCCTACATCACACAGAAGACCATCGACGGCGTGTTCTTTCTGATGGCGGCCGAGGAGGCCCGCATCCGCCGCGATGCCCGCGCGCGCGGCACCGAACGGATGCGCCAGGTGTTCGGCTCGATCTGAATCCGGCGGTCCCCGGCATAATGCGCGCCCCGTCCCGGTCCTGAGCCCGATGAGCGCCCACAGCCGCGCGCCCGAGTGCCCCGTGCGCTACACCGTGCGCATCGCGCAGCCGCGCGAGCATCTGTTCGAGGTCGTCTGTTGCGTCGAACGCCCGGATCCGCAGGGGCAGATCTTCCGCCTGCCGTCGTGGCTGCGCGGCAGCTACCTGGTGCGCGATTTCGCCAAGCACGTCGTCGACGTGTCGGCGATCAGTGGCGGTGCCCCGGTGGCGCTCGAGCGCCTCGACAAGCGCAGCCTGCGCTGCGCGCCGGTGGCGGGCGCGCTCGAACTGCGCTACCGCGTGTTTGCCTTCGACGCTTCGGTGCGCAAGGCCTGGCTCGATCTGTCGCGCGGCTTCTTCAACGGCAGTTCGCTGTTCTACTGCCCGGCCGGTTGCGAAAACACCGCGTTCGAGGTCGACCTGTTGCGGCCCGAAGACCCCGCCTGCCGCAACTGGCGCGTGGCGACGACGCTCCCCACGGTGCAGGTCGACGCCGACGGCTTCGGCCGCTACCGCGCCGACGACTACGAGGCGCTGATCGACCATCCGGTCGAGTTGGGCGAGTTTCGCCGGATCGATTTCGAGGTCGACGGCATCCCGCACGCGCTGGTGCTCGCCGGTCGCTGCGATCCCGACCATGCGCGCCTGGCACACGATCTGACGCGCATCTGCACGGCGGCGCGCGCGCTGTTCGGCGGCGAACCGCCGCTGGAGCGCTACCTGTTCCTGACCAATGTGGTCGGCAACGGTTACGGCGGACTGGAGCATCGCAGCTCCACCGCCTTGATCTGCTCGCGCAAGGATCTGCCACGGGTCGGCGATGAAAAGCCGAGCAAGGACTACCGCGGCTTTCTCGGCCTGTGCAGCCACGAGTACTTCCATCTGTGGAACGTCAAGCGCATCCGCGCGCAGCGTCTCGCCGAGTCCGATCTGGGCGCCGAGGCCTACACCCGCGATCTGTGGCACTACGAGGGTATCACCTCCTACTACGACGATCTGCTGCTGCTGCGCGCCGGCATCATCGATGCCTCGACCTGGCTCGACCTCGTCGCCGAGAACGCGACCCGCGTCGAGCGCGCACCCGGCGCGCGCGTGCAGACGCTGGCCGACGCCAGCTTCGAAGCCTGGATCAAGTACTACCAGCCCGACGAGAACACGCCCAACGCGACGGTCAGCTACTACGCCAAGGGCGCCCTGGTCGCGCTGTGCCTGGACCTGCTGCTACGCCGCGACGGCGGCAGCAGCCTCGACGCGCTGATGCGCGCGGCTTGGCAGCGTTGGGGTCGCGACGGCGTGCCGGTGCCCGAGGGCGGACTCGAAGCGCTGGCGCAGGAACTCTCGGCGGCGGACCTCGGGCACTTCTTCGACCTAGCGCTGCGTTCGACCGAGCCGCTGCCGCTGGCCGAGCTGCTCGCCGATTTCGGCGTCAAGGCCGAGCGCCGCGCCGCCTACGGAGCCCACGACGGCGGTGGCCGCGCGAGCGGCAGTGCGGTGCGTGCCTGGGCCGGACTGACCCTGCGCGCCGGCGAAGCGCGCGTGGCCCACGTGCTCAGCGGCAGCCCGGCGGCACGCGCCGGTGTACACCCGGGGGACCAGCTCGTCGCCCTGGATGGTCAGCGCGTGAGCGCCGCCCGCTGGCACGAACTGCTGGCCGGCTGCGAGCCCGATGTGCCGTATGCCCTGCACGTGTTCCGCGACGAGCTGTTGATCGCGCTGACGCTGACGCCGTCGCCGCCGCCGCTGGACACCTGGACCTTGAGCCTCACCGATGCCGATGCCGCGACGCGGGCACGGCGCCTCGCCTGGATCGGCGCATGATCGACACGCTGCTGCAGACGCTGTTGGCCTACCTCGTCGGTTCCGTCATGGGCGGACAGATCGTCGGCCGCCTGCGCGGCGGCGTCGATCTGCGCACGCAGGGCAGCGGCAACCTCGGCGCGACCAATGCGCTGCGCACGCAGGGCGCGGGCTTTGCGCTCGCGGTGCTCGCGATCGACGTGATCAAGGGCGTCGTCGCCTGTGTGCTGATCCCGGCCTTGCCGACGCTGGGCGAGCCGCTGCTGGCGCGCGCGCAGCAGGCCTACCTGTGCGGGGTCGCCGTGGCCCTGGGACATTGCTACCCGCCGACCGCGGGCTTTCGCGGCGGCAAGGGCGTGGCGACGCTGGCCGGCGCGTTCGGGGCGCTGATGGGTGCGGCACTGCCGTGGATGCTCGCCGGCTTCGCGCTGGTGGTGATGCTCACCGGCTACGTCAGTCTGGCGACGATGGTGGCGGCGCTGCTCGCGCTGTTCTACGTCACCTGCCTGAGCGCCCCGGGTCTGTTCTCCGATGCCGGCGCGTTCACGCTGGCGATGGTGGTGCTGATCGTCTGGACGCATCGCGACAACCTCAAGCGCCTCGCCGCCGGCCGCGAGCACCGCTTCGAGAAGGCCATGGTGCTGCGGCGATGGCGCAATCGCTGAGCGAGGCCGAGTTGCTCGCGCTGGTGGACCGGCTCGCCGACGGCGACTGGCATTCCGGCGAACGGCTCGCCGCCGCTTGCGGCATCAGCCGCGCGGCACTGGCCAAGCGCATCGAGCGGCTCAAGGACTGGCAGCTCGCGGTCGAGGCGCGCCATGGCCTCGGCTATCGGCTGGCCGCGCCGATCGAGCGCCTCGACGCGGCGCGGCTGCAGGCGGCGCTGGGCGAGCGCCTGCGCGTGCGCGTCGTCGCCGTCACCGACTCGACCAACGCGCAGTTGCTCGCGGCCGATGCCAACGACGATCCGCAGGCGCTGTTCGCGGAGTACCAGACCGCCGGCCGCGGACGGCGCGGGCGCGGCTGGGTCACGCCGTTCGCGGCCCAGCTCGCGTTCTCCGTGGCATGGTCTTTCGATGCGGTCCCGGCGCAGCTCAGCGCCCTGCCGCTGGCGGTCGGCGTGGTGCTCGCGCGCCGTCTGCACGCGCTCGGCGCCGCCGCGGTACGCGTCAAGTGGCCCAACGACCTGGTGGCCGACGGGCGCAAGCTCGCCGGCATCCTCATCGAACACCGCGGCGAGGGCGGCGGCTGCCGCGTGATCGTCGGCGTCGGCCTCAATCTCGGACTGCGCCCGGAACACGCCAGCGAGGTGACGCAGCCGTGGATCAACCTCACCGAGCTGCTCGCGGCGCCGGTCGCGCGCAACGCACTCGCGGCCGATCTGCTCGATGCCCTGACGACCACGCTCGCCGCCTATCCGCGCACCGGCTTCGCCGGGCACGCCGCGCACTGGCCGGCACTGGACGTGAGCTACGAGCGCCCGGTGCAGGTCCAGCTCGGCGAGCGGCGGATCGACGGTATCGCCCGCGGCGTCGACGACGACGGCGCGCTGCTGGTCGATGCCGCCGGCACGCGCCATCGCCTGCATTCCGGCGAAGTCAGCCTGAGACTGGCGCGATGAGCGCGCGTCGGCTGCTGCTGGACATCGGCAACTCGCGCCTGAAATGGGCCTGGCAGGCCGGCGGCGACCTCGGCGAGCGCGGGGCCATCGCGCACGCGGGCGATCCGGCGGCGGCGCTGCCGGGCTGCCCGTTGCTGCCGCCGCATGAGGTCTGGATCGCCCACGTCACCGGCGCCGAACACGAGGCGCGTCTGGCCGCCGTGGTGCGCGCGCGCTACGGCTGCGATCCGCACTTTGCGCGCAGCCGTGATCGATGGCGCGGCCTGCGCAACGGCTACAAAGACCCCGCGCGCCTGGGCGTCGATCGCTGGCTGGTGATGCTCGCCGCCTGGAGCGAGCAGCGCACCGCGACCTGCATCGTCGACGCCGGCACCGCACTGACCGTCGACGCCTTCGACGGCGACGGCCGCCATCTGGGCGGCATCATCGCCGCCGGCCTGTCGACCCAGCAGCGCGCGCTGCTCGACCAGACGCGCTTTGCGACGCGCGCGCGCGGTGCGGCGTATCACGCCGGATTGGGCAGCGACACCGAATCCTGTGTCAGCCAAGGCGCCATGCTCGCCTGTCTTGGCGCCATCGACCGCGCCGTCGCGGCCGTGGACGCCCCGGCGCGGCAACTCATCACCGGCGGCGACGCCGGCGTGCTGCTGCCGCACCTGTCCGGCGACTGGGAACACCGCCCCGATCTGGTGCTCGAAGGCCTGCGCGTACTCGCCGAAGACCGCTGATCGGCGACGAGCGGTCGGGCGCCGGCAGTCCGTCGGACGCCGCGCGCCGCTGGGCGGGCGCACGTTACGCCCGGTTGGGCCGCCTGCGAAGCTTCCTGCAGGTTGGAGCAGGCAAAGACCATGGCGCAGCGCAGACTCGGCAAGGGATTGCACCGGCAACGCGGCGCCGTCGCCGTGTTCGCCGCGATCGCGCTCGTCGCGATGCTCACCGCCACCATGCTGGCGATCGACGTCGGCCGCATGTACGTCGCCAAGCGCGAACTGCAGAAGCAGGCGGTGCTGGCCGCGCTCGATGCTTCGCGCCTGGTCAGCGGCTGCTCGATCGACGCCGATACGCCGGTCAACAACGATCCGGTGGCGCTCAGGGGCGAGGTCGAAACCCTGGTCGACCAGATCCTCGCCGAGGCCGGTGTCAGCGGCACCGTCGGCCGGCGCGTCGATGCCGAAGGCACGCCGCGGGGCATCGATGTGGGCGTGATCCAGACCGACGCGCAAGGCCGACGCCATCTCATCAATGCCATGGACCAGCCGCCCGATGCGGTGCGGGTGACGTTACAGCGGCCGTTTCCGACCCCGATCTTGCCGCTGTTCGCAGCCAACGACGGCCAACTCATGGTCGCCTCGGCCACCGCGCAGCAGTCGGCGGTAGGGAGCTTCTATCTGGGCAGCGGTTTGTTGCGCATCAATACCTCGCAGTCCGCACTACTGAATTCGCTGCTCAGTGAACTGCTCGGCGGTACCGTCTCTATTGACGCGGTGACCTACGAAGGCTTACTCGGAGTGGCTGTAAGCCTTGAGCACATCGCGACCGCGTTGGGCCTCGAAGCCAAGGACTTGTCCGATCCGGTGACGCTTGGCGCGCAGACGCCCCTGCTGTCCGACATGATCGACGGCCTAGCCGGCGCGCTGTCGGGCACCGCGAGCGGCGCGGTGACCGGCTTGCTCGGCGATCTCGCTGCGATCGCCGCCGGCGGCAACGATCTGCCGGTGCCGCTGGCATCCTTGCTCGGCGCAGTCGACGACACCGCGGCGACGGCACCCTTCGTCAATCTGCTCGACCTTTTGATCGCGCTCGGCGCCGCGGCGAACGCGGATGACAGCGGCGCGGTCGCGCCGATTGCCCTGCCGCTCGCGCTGAGCCTGCCGGGTCTGGCCTCTGTGCACACCTTCGTGCAGATACTGAAGCCGCCACAGTTCAGTGGCATGCAGCGCGCCGGCGTTGCCGAGGCGCACACGGCACAGATCCGCCTGCTCGTCAGGCTGCAGGTCGATGCGCTGAACTCGATCACCCAAGCACTCAACCTGCTGACGCTGGGGGGCTTGCTGGGGCAGGTCATCGCGCCGCCGATCAAACTCGGCGTCGACGTCAATGTGGCCGAGGCCAGCGCCTGGCTCGACCGTATCCAGTGTCCACGCTTTGCCGACCCGTCGCTGAAAGCAGACCTCAGCGCCAGAGCTGCGGTGGCGACAATCAAGCTCGGCACCTTTGACGGTGCGGCGGCAAACGCGCCGTCCATCAGCGATGGCGTGTCGCAATTGTTGGGGGTGACGATCAGGATTCTTGGCGGCTTGCTCGCCGAGATCAACGTGAATCTGTTCCTGCAGTCTCCGGTCGAGACGATGGCAGGGAGCCAGACGCCGGTCCCACTCCAGACCATCGATGCGTTCACCAAGGCTGATCAGCCTGCAGGGGAGCGTCCCTACTGGATCGCCGACACCGCGCCCGAAACTGCGCTGAACCCGCAGACAGTTGGCACGACCGGCCTGCTGTCCGGAACGCTGTCAACGTTGTTCAGTTCTCTGCAGATCACGGCGACGGCGCCCGGCCACGCGAGCGGCAGCAGCATCTGCCTGCTGCGCGTGCTTGGCAACTGCACGCTGTCGATCCCGGTCGACTCCATCCTCGATGTCGTACTCAACCCGGTCGTCACCCTGCTCGGTACGCTGCTCAACGGCGTCGGCGGCATCGCCGATGCCATCATCGACCCGCTGCTGCAGGCACTCGGCATCCGGATCGGTTCGGCAACGGTGACGATGAACGCCGTCAGCGTCGATCAGCCGCGTATCATTTCGACCGAAGTGCCTGCTTCGGGCTTCTGACGGCGCGCCACCGAAGCTGCGATCGGCGACGCGGATATCGCCGCAGGTTCTTGTCGCATGCCCGGCAGGTCGCGCTCGCCTACACCCGCGACCGCGCAAGCCATGAACCGCCGACTCCCCGACCTGCCTGTTGTTGAAGCGGTGCCGCGCCTGCGCACGGCGCTGGCGCAGGGCTGTGCCGTGCTGTCCGCGCCGCCGGGTTCGGGCAAGACCACGGTGATCCCGCTGGCACTGCTCGATGAAGCTTGGCTGGCCGGGCAGCGCATCGTCATGCTCGAGCCGCGGCGCGTCGCGGCGCGCGCGGCCGCCGCGCGCATGGCGAGCCTCTGCGGCGAGGCGGTGGGCGAAACCGTCGGCTATCAGGTGCGCTTCGAGCGCAAGGTGTCGGCGCGCACGCGCATCGAGGTCGTGACCGAGGGCCTGCTCGCGCGGCGCCTGCAGGCCGATCCGGAGCTGCCGGGCGTTGGCCTGCTGATCTTCGACGAGTTCCACGAGCGCTCGCTGGACGCTGATCTTGCGCTGGCGCTGGCGCTGGATGTGCGCGCGAACCTGCGGCCGGAGCTGCGCATCTTGGTGATGTCGGCGACGCTGGACGTTGCCCGCGTTTCAGGGTTGCTCGGTGACGCGCCGGTAGTCGAGAGCGGCGGGCGCCCGTTCGAGGTCGAGCTGCGCTACGCGCCGCCGCGGGCGGATCTCGATCACGCCGGCGCGGTGGCGCAGGCGGTGTACACGGCCTTGCACGAGACGACGGGCGACGTGCTCGCCTTTCTGCCGGGTGCCCGCGAGATTCGCGGCGCGCAGCGTCTATTGAGCGAGAAACTCACCGATCGCATCGGTCTGTATCCGCTGTACGGCGAACTCGGCCCGCGCGAGCAGGACGCGGCGCTCGCCGCCGACCCCCACGGCCGGCGCAAGGTGATTCTGGCGACCAACATCGCGCAGACCAGTCTGACCGTCGACGGGGTGCGCACCGTGGTCGACGGCGGCCTGGTGCGCGTCGCGCGCTTCGATCTGGGCGCGGGTGCCAACCGCCTCGATACCGAACGGGTCTCGCGCGCGTCCGCCGATCAGCGCGCCGGCCGCGCCGGGCGTCTGGGCCCCGGCGTCTGCTACCGGCTGTGGAGCCGCGAGCAGCAGGCGCGGTTGCCCGCGCATGACACCCCGGAGATTCTCGTTGCCGACCTGACCCGCTTTGCGCTCGAACTCGCGGCCTGGGGCGTGCGCGATCCGGCGACGCTCGCCCTGCTCGATGCGCCGCCGCAGACGTCCTGGCGTTATGCGTGCGAGTTGCTGCGCGAACTCGGCGCCATCGACGGCGAGGCCCGCATCACCGCACACGGCCGCGCACTCTTGCGGCTGCCGGCGCTGCCGCGGCGTGCGCAGATGCTGCTCGGCGCGCACGCGCACGGCCTCGGCGCGCTGGCCTGCTGGGTCGCCGCAGTGCTCGACGAACGTGAGGCCGGCAGCCTCGATCTGGCCGATGCCGTCGAGCAGCATCTGCGCGAGCGCGGCGAGCCGGCGGCGCTGCGGCGTGTGCGCGAGGCGGTGCGGCAGATGCAGCGGCTGCTCGGCATCGATGCGATCGCCGCGGTATCGGCCGATCGCCTGTCGGCGGCCGAGGTCGCGCGCATCGTCGCCTGGGCGTATCCGGAACGCATCGCGCGGCGCCGACCCGGCGTGCGCGGGCACGGCGAGCTGGCCTATCAGTGCGCGGACGGCGGCGAGGCCACGCTGGCGCCGTCCGATGCGCTGGCGGCCAGCGAGTGGCTGGCGATCGCGCACTGGAGCGTCGATGGCGGCACATCGGCGCGCCGCATCCGCTTTGCGGCGGTGCCGGACGTCGCCCAGCTCCTGGACGATCACCCGCCGCGGATCGAACCACGTGTGCACTGGGATGCGCGCGCCCAGGCCGTCGTCGCCGAACGGCAGTCACGGCTCGGCGCGCTGATCGTGGAGCGCAAGCCGCTGGCGGCGCCTGCCGGCGCGGCGGTCGCCGCGGCGATGTGTGAGGGCGTACGCTCGCTCGGCCTCGATGCGCTGCCGTGGACCGAGGCGGCGCGCCAGATACAGGCGCGGGTGATGTCACTGCGCGCCTGGCGGGCCGACGAGGACTGGCCCGATCTGGGCGACGACGCCCTGCTGGCGCGGCTCGACGAATGGCTGTTGCCGCATCTGGACGGCATCACCCGGCGCGATCATCTGTCGCGGCTCGATCTGGCGACGATCCTGCGCCAGCAACTCGATGACGGGCAGCAGCAGCGGCTCGACCGGCTGGCGCCGACGCACCTCGCGGTGCCCACCGGCTCGCGCATCCGCCTGGACTACCGGCCGCCCGAGCCGCCGGTGCTCGCCGTCAAGCTGCAGGAGATGTTCGGCTGTGCGCAGACACCGACGGTGAACGAGAGGCGCATGCCGGTGGTGCTGCATCTGCTGTCGCCGGCGCAGCGGCCGGTGGCGGTCACGCAGGATCTCGCCGGATTCTGGCGGTGCGGCTATGCGGACGTGCGCAAGGATCTGCGTGGCCGCTATCCCAAGCATCCGTGGCCGGAGGATCCGCTCGCCGCCGTGCCGACCCGGCGCGCCAAGCCCCGCAGCGGCTGATGCCGCCGAGCAGGTTTGTCTTGACGCCCCCGGTGGACCCGACCACAATACGCGGCCCTTTCGGGGCGTACGCGCCTCGGCAGGCCCGGCGGAGGGATACTCAAGTGGCCAACGAGGGCAGACTGTAAATCTGCTGGCTTTACGCCTACGGTGGTTCGAATCCACCTCCCTCCACCAGTCATTGAAGTGCGGTAGCGAGATCGTAAGGGTGTTCTCGGGCGGTGTGGCGGTGCGTGATCCGCGGCTGCCGAGAGGGCGGGTTCGGCGGCATCGCGGACGAGGTCGAGGCTCGCCGCAGGTCCGCTGGACTCGTGACGGGGCTCAAGGCCGTTTTCCTTGCTCGCGCCGTCGAATGTGGTATTGCTGTTGCGGCGTGAAGCGGGTGTAGCTCAATGGTAGAGCAGAAGCCTTCCAAGCTTACGACGAGGGTTCGATTCCCTTCACCCGCTCCAGACGTTGATGGTGAGGCGGTTCGTTGAGGCCCACGTAGCTCAGTCGGTAGAGCACACCCTTGGTAAGGGTGAGGTCATCGGTTCGATTCCGATCGTGGGCACCATTGTTCAGGCCACGTGACCCAAGAAGATTGGAGCCGTAAACATGTCTAAGGAAAAGTTTGAGCGCAAGAAGCCGCACGTGAACGTGGGGACGATTGGACACGTGGATCACGGCAAGACGACGACGACGGCGGCGCTGACGAAGGTGTCGGCAGACAAGTACGGTGGGACGTACGTGCCGTACGATCAGGTGGCGAAGGCGTCGGAGTCGCAGGGTCGTCGTGACGCGACGAAGATTCTGACGATTGCGACCTCGCACGTGGAGTACGAGACGGCGAACCGTCACTACGCGCACGTGGACTGTCCTGGGCACGCGGACTTCGTGAAGAACATGATCACGGGTGCGGCGCAGATGGACGGTGCGATTCTGGTGGTGTCGGCGGTGGACGGGCCGATGCCGCAGACGCGCGAGCACGTGCTGCTGGCCAAGCAGGTGAACGTGCCGAAGATTGTGGTGTGGCTGAACAAGTGCGACCTGGTGGAAGACGCGGAGCTGCTGGACCTGGTCGAGATGGAAGTCCGGGATTTGCTGAACAAGTACGGATTTGACGGTGACAACACGCCGGTGATCCGCGGTTCGGCGACCAAGGCGATTGCTGGCGAGCCGGAGTGGGTGGCCAAGCTCGAAGAGCTGTACGACGCGATCGACACGTGGATTCCGGAGCCG
>NZ_JBEPIJ010000015.1:0-79590 GCF_040327995.1 Sinimarinibacterium thermocellulolyticum
AGCTGCGTCCAAAGCGCCGAAAATACCCTCACCGTGTCGTCAAATTGGTCATTCCGAAACCAGAAAGCCTCCGCCCGTGCTCCAGGCGCGTCTATCGGCTCGCTGGTGACGGATCCGGGCTAGCGCATTGTCGGGTGCCAACCCGAAGTGCAACAATCGGCGGTGCCCACGCGCTTATGGGTCTGACGAGGGTTTCAAGGGAATGGCCTGCCCGCTCGAGGACGTACGCCGCATGTCGATCGTGCGGGTTCGTGCTGGGGTCGCCCTGATATCCACGGGCCAAATCGCGCGAAAACCTTATCCGGGGCCGGGCCCCGATCGAGAACCCCACATGCGTATGGCCAGCCTGCGTTGTCCTCCGTCCAGTCCGATTCTGGCTGCGGCGCTTCTTCTTGCTGCCTGCGGCGAGGGTTCGCTGCGCAGCCCCGATCTGCCGCCGCCGGTGCTGACTGGCATCGGGCAGGTCAGTTGCAACCTGCCCGGTCCGGGCAACAGCCTCGCGGTCGGTCAGCAAGGCCAGTGTCAGGTCGTCGGCGGCTGCACCTACCGGCGCGTCGACGAGAACGGCGATACGCAGTCGGTAGTCGGCGTGTGTCCCGATTTGAGCTTCGGCAGCAGCGCGCCGGACGTCGCGCCGATCGACCCGGACAGCGGCGTGCTCACCGGTGCGATGCCCGGCACGACGACGATCACCGCCAGCGGCGGCGGCATCACCTCGGGCGGCGTCACCGTCACCGTCAACGAGGCCTGCGGCAGCAGTCTGACCGCATCGGTCGAGCCCGGCATCCTGGTTTCCGGCAACACCACCGGCACACAGGCCAACCTGATCGCGACGCTCACCTTCAGCGACGGCACGACTCAGGACGTGTCGGATTCACCGGCGACCCAATGGACCGCCGATCCGGATGGCGTGGTCATCATCGACGGCTCGCTCGCGCAGGCCGAGGCCCATGTCGAAGCGGTGACGCCGGTCACGATCACCGCGACCTATACCGGCAACGTCTGCGGCCCAGCCGGCAGCCTGCAAGCTTCGGACAGCGCCCAGGTGCGGCCGGCGCAGATCGCCTCGGCGCAGGACATCTGCATCGAGACGGTGCCGCCGGCGGGCGCCTTCGGCGGCTGCCGCGCCGACAGCGGCGCCTGCCTGACGCCGGACCAGCCGATCCGCTTGGGCGTGGGCGGCACGGCACAGCTGCAGATCCGCGGCCGTTTCAACGTCGGCCTCACCAATGCCTACGAGTGCAACATCACCGCCTCGACGACGCTGGCGACCGGCAATGGCTCGATCGCGACCGTGGATGGCGACACTGCCGTTGTCACCGGTACCGGCCCGGGCAACACAACCGTCGTCGCCACCTTCGACGGCCTGACCAACGACCGCCCGGTCACCGTCGTGGTCGAACGGGTGCTCGGCAACAACAGCCTGGCCGTGTTCGCGAAGTCGGGTTTCGATGACGGCGACATGATCTCGCTGGCCGACGCGCAGACGCACAAGTTCGCCTGTGTGGGCGCCAACAACCTTTTGATCGACGGCCTGGGCAACCGCACGCCGCGCGCCGCGCTCAAGGTGTTCGCGTTCGCCGCCACGTGCGCCTCCACCGATCTGGATGACGACGGCAACTGCACCGCGCTGCCGCCGCCGGATCCGGATACCGGGGAGCAAGGCGAGCCCAGCGCCGCCGCCTTCCTCGCCACCGCGCCGACGCAGAACGTCAGCAATCTGCCGCCGCGCTCGACCGAGCCCGGCGCCGATCCCTATGACGACGGCATCGTCTGGAACAGCGTCGCCGGCTACTGGGCACAGGACCCCGAGACCGGGGCGTTCCGCTGCATGACGGAAGCCTCTGCGCCCTCGGCCAACGTGGGCGACCTCTACACGCCGGGCGAGCGCGTGCTCGTCGACGCCGACGACGACGGCTTCCCCGACGAGCCGGCCGCGCAAGACGGCCTGCCGCAGGGCGCGCTGCAGCCCAACGGACTTGCATACGCGGACGCCGCCGTGCGCGTGGGCTTCAACTGCGTGACGGCCACCTACACCAACCCGGCCGACCCGAGCCAAACCCGCACCGATGGCATGACCGTGCTGGTGCTGCCGGTGACCAACGACATCCTGCTCAGCGGCTCGAACGACGGCAACGCACTGTGCGAAGCGCTGGCGCCGCTGTTCGGCAGCAACTCGCTGCTGGGCATCGTGGAAGTCACCAACGTGCTGTCGGCGGTGACCTCGGGTCTGTCGCCGCTGCTGGAGACGCTGGATGCGGTGCCGATCGACAGCCTGGTGACCACGCTGCAAGGGATACTGGGACCCATCACCGCGCCGCTGATCGACACGCTCGACGAGTTTCTGATCTCACCGGTGCTGGAGCCGCTGGCCTGTCAACTGACCAACGCGGTCGAGCAGCTGCTCGCCGTGCTGACGAACAATCCGGCGGTGCCGCAGGAATGCGGCACCCCGGGGCCGCCCTGATCCCGGCCCGGGTCGACGGCGATAGGACCGACATCTTCAGCCGCGGATGCAGATTCCCGGCACCACACAAGGAAAGTAGCCATGAATTGCAGGCGCTGGCTGTGCGCGATTTCGATGGGGCTCGCACCGGCGATGGCGGGTGCACAGGAAGCGACGGCGGCGCCCGGCGCGGCGGCGACGCCGGCGCCGGCTTACGAATACCTGCGGCCGGTCATGGACAACCGCTGGTCGCTGTGGCCGCAGATCGGCGCGATCCTCGCCGACCGCAGCGATCTGGACTCCGGCTTCGCCGGCGGTCTCAAAGCCACGCGACCGCTCAGCGACCACCTCACCCTCGAACTCGGCGGCGACTTCTCCGTGCTCGAAACCAGCAATGCCGGCGACTACGAGCGCACCACGTTTCGGGCCGGGCTTTTGCTGTTCCCCGGCACGCCGTTCTATGAGCAGGCCTCGGACTTCCAGCCATTCATCGGCGGCGGCGCGCACGCCTCCAGCGTGGACTTTCTCGGCGAGAGCGTCGGCGCCTTCGGACCCTATGCGACGCTCGGCTTCCTGCAGCGCCTGGGCCGCCTGACCATGCTCTCGCTCGAAGGCCGCTACCAGATCGACAGCATCTCCGAGAAAGGCGTGTTGCCGGATTCGGACTACTACACCTGGCAGGTCCTCGCCGGCCTGCGCATCGCCCTGGGCGAGCGTCCCTATGACCCGACGCTGGACGCCGATCGTGACGGCGTGCCGGACGCCAAGGACCGCTGCCCGAACACACCGCCCGGTGTGCAGGTCGACGCCGATGGCTGCCCGCTGGACACCGACGGCGACGGCGTGCCCGACTACCTCGATCGCTGCCCGGGCACGCCGCCGGGGGCGATCGTCGGTGCCGACGGCTGCGAGATCGACACCGATGGCGACGGCGTTCCCGATCGTCTCGACCGCTGCCCGAACACGCCGCCCGGCGTACAGGTCGGCAGCGACGGTTGTCCGCTCAGCGACAAGGACGGCGACGGCGTACTCGACCATCTCGACCGCTGTCCGGACACGCCGCCCGGCATCCCGGTCGGACCCGACGGCTGCCCACTGGATTCGGATTGCGACGGCGTGCCGGATCATCTGGATGAGTGCCCGAACACGCCGCCCGGCGCCAAGGTGCTACCCAATGGCTGCGCCCTGCAGGGCGACTGCCGCAGGCCGCGGCCGGGCGAGCAGGTTGACGCCAACGGCTGCGCGCTCGACAAGAACTTCATCTTGCGCGGGGTCAAGTTCGAGTTCGACTCAGATCGCCTGACGCCGGAAGCCAAGATGATCCTCAACGAGGTCGCCGAGACCCTGCAGGCCTACCCGAACCTCGACGTCGAACTCGAAGGCCACACCGACGCCATCGGCACCGACGCCTACAATCTGGGCCTGTCGGAGCGGCGCGCGAACTCGGTCAAGACCTATCTGACCGGCCGCGGCGTGGCGGCTCGGCGCATGACGCCGGTGGGCTACGGCGAAAGCCGGCCGATCGACACCAACGAAACCGAGGCCGGACGCGAGAACAACCGCCGCGTCGAGCTCAAGGTCGTCGAGTGAGGCGCCGCACGCCACCATGACCGTGGCCGGTGTACGGGCGGGGCCGGGATACCTCGGCCTGGTCAGGCGGCGGACGTGAAAAAAGCCCGGTGACCTTGGGGGGAGGCCACCGGGCGACGCTTTCCGGCTTGGGGGATGCCGGACCCGCCCAGGGAGTGAGGCGGGGAGCGGGACAGGGAGGATCGCCGCTCGCAGACTTAGATGGGGGCCGCGCGCTGGAGTTCAAACCACGGTCGCACAGGGGCCGCCACGGCGCCGTGCTGAACACACCCTGAACTCATGAAATCAACGGCTTACGCGCGCAGACTGACATCAAAGTCAGTGAGATTTGCTCGGCTGAAAAACTAAATTTCGTTCAGCCAGCGCTAGTTGCGTGACCGCTGACGGCGTGGGCCGCATCCCAGTCGCCGGCGACCCCCCAATCGGCGACGAGTGGTACCGATAAGGGGGATGAGCGGTCGCCGCCGGGGCGGCACATGCGCGCCGCGATCGCCGGTGCCAGTGCGGCCAGCGTCGCGGCCGGGCCCTCGAACACCAACTCGTCGTGAACCTGCATGATCATGCGGATATCGGCGGCCTTTTGCTGCAAAAAGTCGGCAACGTCGATCATCGCCAGCTTGATCAGGTCGGCCGCCGTGCCCTGCAAGGGTGCGTTGATCGCGGTGCGCTCGGCGTACTGGCGCAGGCTCTGGTTCTTGGAGCGGATGTTCGGCAGGTACAGACGGCGGCCGTACAGGGTTTCGACATAGCCGCGCTCGCGCGCCGCCTGGCGGGTCGCGTCCATGAACGCCTTGACCCCGGGATAGCGGCCGAAGAAGCGGTCGATGTACTCCTGGGCTTCGCCGCGGCCGATGCCGAGCTGGCGCGCAAGGCCGAAGCTGGACATGCCGTAGATCAGGCCGAAGTTGATCGCCTTGGCGGCGCGGCGTCGCTCGGCCGGCACCTCGTCCACCGGCAGGCCGAAGACCTCGGCAGCGGTCGCCTGGTGGATGTCGCGGCCCTCGCGAAACGCCTGCTGCAGACGTGCGTCGCCGGAGAAATGCGCCATCAGGCGCAGCTCGATCTGCGAATAATCGACCGCCAGCAGGGCGTTGCCGGGTTCGGCGACGAAGGCCTGGCGGATGCGCCGGCCTTCGGCACTGCGCACCGGAATGTTCTGCAGGTTCGGATCCGACGACGACAGCCGCCCGGTCGCGGCGATCGCCTGGCCGTAGGCGGTGTGAATCCGCCCGGTGCGCGGATTGACCGCCTGCGGCAACTGCTCGGTATAGGTCGAGCGCAGCTTGGCGAGCGCGCGCCAGTCGAGAATCAGCCGCGGCAGCGGGTGCTGGCTGGCCAGCTCCTCCAGCACGTCCTCGGCGGTCGAGGGTTCGCCCTTGGGGGTCTTGCCGAGCACCGGCAGCTTGAGCCGCTCGTAGAGGATCGCACCGAGCTGTTTGGGTGAACCGAGATTGAACTCGCTGCCGGCCGCGGCGTGCGCCTGCGCCATGAGCTCGTCCATGCGCGTGGCGAGTTCGCTGCTGATCGTGCGCAGCAAACCGACATCGACCTTGACCCCGGTCTGCTCCATCCGCGCCAGCACCGGCACCAGCGGCATCTCGATGGTCTCGTAGACGCGCTTGAGCTCGGGGATCGCGCAGACGCGCGGATACAGCGCGCCATGCAGGCGTAAGGTGATGTCGGCGTCCTCGGCCGCGTACGCGGCGGCCTTGTCGATCTCGACCTGGTTGAAGGGAAGCTGATGGCGGCCCTTGCCGGCCACGTCCTCGAACTTGATCGTCGTGTGGCCGAGATACTTCTGCGCCAGCGAGTCCATGTCGTGGCGGTTGCCGGCGGCGTCGAGCACATAGCTTTGCAGCATGGTGTCGTGCGTCAGGCCGGCGACGCGCACGCCGTGCGCGGCCAACACGTTCATGTCGAACTTGCCGTGCTGCGCCAGCTTGGGCTTGCGTGCGTCCTCGAGCAGCGGGCGCAGGCGATCGAGCACGGTCTTGCGATCGAGTTGTGCGGGCGCGCCGAGATAATCGTGCGCGAGCGGCACATACCAGCCTCTGCCCTGCTCGACCGCGAACGCGAGCCCGACCAGATTCGCCTGATGCGGATCGAGGCGGTCGGTCTCGGTGTCGAAGCAGATCAGCGGCGCCTCCCGCAGGGCATGCAGCAAGGCGTCGAGCGCGGCTTCGTCGAGCACCGTGGTGACCGCGGTCGCGGGCGATTCGCGCGGCGGCGGTGGCGACGGTGCGACCTCCTCGCTCGCGGCCTCGCCGCGCTCGATCTCCTCGAGCAGGCGGTTGAAACCGTGGCTGCGGTACAGCGCGGCGAGACGTTCGGCATCTGGCGTGCGCGGCGTGAGTTCGTCGAGCGACAGCGGCAGGGCGATATCGCAGCGGATTCGGCTGAGCTCGCGCGCGAGCGGCAACTGGTCGAGATGCGCGCGCAGGTTCTCGCCGACCTTGCCCTTGATCTCGTCGGCCTTGGCGATGATGTCGTCAAGCGTGCCGTACGCGTTGAGCCACTTCGCCGCGGTTTTCGGGCCGACGCCGGGCACTCCCGGAATGTTGTCGACGTTGTCGCCCATCAGCGCGAGGTAGTCGACGATGCGCTCGGGCGGCACGCCGAACTTCTCGAAGACGCCGGCCGGATCGAGGCGGCGGTTCTTCATCGTGTCGAGCAGATGCACGCGCTCGTCGACGAGTTGCGCCATGTCCTTGTCGCTGGTGACGATCAGCACCGGCTCGCCGCGCGCGGCGGCGGCGCGCGCCAGCGTGCCGATGACGTCGTCGGCCTCGACGCCGTCGACGGTCAGCGAGGGCAAGCCCAGCGCATCGACCAGTTCGAGAATCGCCGGGTACTGCGCCGACAGATCCTCCGGCGTCTCGGTGCGCGTCGCCTTGTAGTCGGCGTACAAATCGTCGCGGAAGGTCTTGCCGCTGGGATCGAAGACCACACAGATGCGCTCGGGCGAGTAATCCCGGAGCAGCTTGCGCAGCATGTTGGCCATGCCGAACACCGCGCCGGTCGGCTGGCCTTGCGCATTGGTCAGCGGCGGCAGGGCGTGATACGCGCGGAACAGCCAGCTCGATCCGTCGATGAGAATCAACGGCTTGGCGGCCGACTTGTGCGCCGCCTCACTCATGGCAGCGTCGATTCACCGCGCACAAGATCCGCGAACGTCTCGCGGGCGCGGACCACGTGCACCGTATCACCGTCCACCATCAGCTCGGCCGCACGCGCACGAGTGTTGTAGTTCGAGGCCATGACGAAACCATAGGCGCCCGCGGTGCGCACCGCCAAGAGATCGCCGGCGGCGATCGCAAGCTTACGGTCCTTGCCGAGCCAGTCGCCGGTCTCACAGACCGGGCCGACGACGTCGTAGACCCGTGCCGCCACGTCGCTGCGCGCTTGCACCGGCACGATGTCCATCCACGCCTGATACAGCGTCGGACGCAAAAGGTCGTTCATCGCGGCGTCGACGATCGCGAACGACTTCTCCTCGCCGCGCTTGATGCCGAGCACGCGGGTCACGAGGATTCCGGCGTTGCCGGCGATCGCGCGGCCCGGTTCGGCGAGCACGCGCAAGCTACGGCCGGCGAGCTTGGCTTTGATCGCCACCGCCCAGTCACGCGGCGTCGGCGGGTTCTCGTCGCGGTAGCGCACGCCCAGGCCGCCGCCGCAGTCGATGTGGCGCAGCACGATGCCTCGCGCGGCCAGCCGCTCGATCAGCGCGAGCACGCGATCCAGCGCATCGAGCAGCGGCGTGATGTCCAGCAACTGCGAGCCGATGTGGCTGGCAACGCCGGCGACGTCGATGCCGGCCATGCCGGCTGCCTGCGCATAGAGTGCTTCGGCAGTGGCGATGTCGACGCCGAACTTGTTCTGCTTGAGGCCGGTGCTGATGTACGGATGCGTCTTCGCATCGACATCCGGATTCACGCGCAGTGCGATCGGTGCGCGTGTGCCGAGACTGCGTGCGATCGCATCGAGCCGTTCGAGCTCGAAGGCCGACTCGACGTTGAAGCAGAATATGCCGGCGGCGAGCGCCGCGCGCATCTCCTCCTCGGTCTTGCCGACGCCGGAGAAGACGACCTTGCGCGGATCGCCGCCGGCGGCGAGCACGCGCGCGAGCTCACCACCAGAGACGATGTCGAAGCCGGCGCCCAGGCGCGCCAGCACATCGAGCACTGCGAGATTGGAGTTCGCCTTGACCGCGTAGCAGACCTGATGATCGACGCCGGCCAGCGCCTCGTCGAAGGCGCGGTAGTGCCGCTCCAGCGTCGCGCGCGAGTAGACGTAGCAGGGCGTGCCGTAGCGGCGCGCGATCTCGGCGACGGAAACGTTCTCGGCGTACAGCGCGCCGTCGCGGGATTCGAAATGATCCATCGGAACAGAACGGCGCCTCGGGGCGCGTCAGGGTGTGGGGGCGGCGGGCGTGGGCGCCGGCGTCGCGGTCGCGTCCGCCTCTGGTGGCGGCATCGCCGCCTGATCCGGCGGCACCAGCGGCCCGGTCTGGCCGCAGGCGGCGAGCACCGCGGCAAGGAGCAAGGGGATCAGCACGCGCATCGGCACGCTCGGGAACAAGCGGGCGCGCAGTATAGCGGCCGCGACCCGCTGCCCTCAGCGCTCGATCGTGTACAGCAGATCGCCGCCGGACTCGACGCCGGTTTCGGTGGCGAGCTTGAAGCCGCGGCCGATGTCGTAGAGCAGGCGGAACGACTGGCCCGGCTGGAACAGGCCGACGCCGTAGCTGATGAACAGCTTCGGCGACAGGTACTTGCCGACGGTGAGCTGCGCCTGCTCGCTGCGCTCGCCGGGCTTGGCGCCGAGCGTGACCTCGTCCAGGCCGATGCGGCTGCCGAAGCGTTGCGCAAGCCACTCGCCGCCGGCGAGGCCCAAGCCGAGCGCGGCATCGGCGACCAGGCCGCGGTCCGAAGCGCTGCCGGCGCCGTCGAGCGAGCGGCCGAGCACCAGCCACGACAACTGCTGTTCCTGCGGCATCGCCGGCGTCGAGAACAGGCTGAACTGCGGCTTGTCGAGGGTGCCACGCACGAGCACGCCGACGATGATGTCCTCGCGCGGCTCGCGCGTCGCGCGCAGCTCGACCGCGGGCTGGGTCAGCGCGCCGCCGGTGAACAGCAGCTTGCCGGTTTCCACATCGAGTTCCTGGCCGTAGGCCTCGTAGCGGCCGTCGATCAGGCGCAGCTCGCCGCGCGCGCTCGTCGGCACGCCGGGTCGCTCGATCACGCGCACCGCGCCGATGAGTCGCGTCGTCAGGCCGAAGCCGTCGAAGCGCACCGCCTCGCCCAAGCGCAGGCGCACGTCGGCGTGGATGCCGAGCGCGCCGTCGCCGCTGGCCGCGTCGCCACGGCGCACGATCATCTGGTCGGTGCTCGGACCGACGCCGCCACCGATGCGCTTGGGCGTAATCTCGGCGCGCGGCACGTCGATGACGCCACTCACGTGCAACTCGCCATCTGCGAGCTCGACGCGCAGATCCGGCGTGATGCGCACCTGGGCTTCGGGCGTGCGCAGCGCAAGAAAGTCCTCGCCGTGGACGCGCAACCGTAGGCCCAGCGGCTCTCGCCAGGGGTTGAGTTCGCCGTCGACGCGCAGCGCACCCTCACCCGAGCGCGCGTGCGCATCCACCTGCAGCACGCCATCGCTGCTGCCGGTCAACGAGGCCTCGATGTCGTCGAGACGGATGCCCGGCGTGCGCAGGCGCAGCGAAGCCTCGCTCAGACCGACGCGGCCGTCGAAGCGCGGCGCGGCGAGGGTCCCTTGCGCGCGGACCTCGCCCGTGAGGCGGCCACGGGTGTCCTGCAATTCGACGTTGAGTAGCTGCAGCCAGCTCAGCTCGGGCACGTCGAGGCGCAGCTCGCCGGTCAGCGCACGCGCGAGCAAGTCCTCGCCCGGCGCGAGCCGGCCGCTCGCAGCGAGCCCGCCGCGCTCCAGCGGCAGCTCGGCGGTCAGCAAAAGGGCGCGGCCGTCCTCGATCACGCGCAGATGGCCCGGCAACAGCGTCAGCGGCGGCAGCCCGGCGCGGGCGAGGCGCAAGCGGCTGGTTCCGAGATCAAGGCGCAGATCGTCGAGGCCGCTTTCGCCCAGATCGACATAGCCTCGGCCCTCGATCAGGCCCTGCGCCTTGAGACCGCCGAGCCAGGGTTCGAGCATCGCCAGTTCCAGGCGCTCCAGGCGCAAAGCGATGCGGCGTGCGCCGTCGACAGGGCGCAGCGCCGCGCACAGCCGCGCGGCATCGGCGGTGAGGCACGCCGGTTCGAGCTCGACCCGACCGGGCCGCAGGCGCAGCGCCGCCGGCGCTTCGAGAACCAGCGGCGCGAACTCGGCAAGCTCGATCCGCGTCTCGTCGATGCGGCCGGCCCAGTCGCGCGCCTGCAGATCCAGTGCACCCGCGAGCGCTGCCGTGACCTTGCCCTGCGGCAACACCGCAGCAAGGCTCAGCCGATGATCCGCGAGCGTGCCGCGCAGATCGATCTCGGCACTGTCGATCGGCGTGCCCACCGACAGCTTGCGCAGGCTCGCGTCGAGCTCTAGACGCTGCGCCGGATCGAGGTCGAAGCGAATCTGCACCTGCTCGCCGCCGTAGTCGCCGTAGGTGAGCTGCTCGGCGTCGATGCGGCCGGACAGCCGCGGCCGGGCCAGCGGCCCGTCGGCGCGCAGGCGTGCGCTCACGCGGCCTGAGAGTTCCGGCAGCAGCGCAGAGAGCTCCGCGGCGTCGATCTGCACCTGTGCGGAGAGCGTCGGCAGCACCTGTCCGGCCCCGCGCACATGGTTGTTGCCGGCGCGTGCCTCGAAGCGCTCGAGCGTCAGCACCTCGCCGCGCCAGTGGCCGGTGGCATCGACATCGGCGACGTGCCCTTGCAGGCGCGAATCATCGAGGTTCAACTCGAAGCGCAGATCCGGCGCGGCGCCGGCAAGCCTGGCCTGCACGCGGAACCCGCCCTGCACCCAACCTTCGAGCTGCGGCAGGTAGTGCTGCGGATCGAGCGCCTCGACGCGCCCCTGCGCATCGAGCTGCAGGCCGTCGTATTGCAGCTTTGCACGCGCGTCGATGCGGCCGTGACCGCTGTCGATACGCGCGGACGTGAGCGTCAATGCGGCCAGCGAACCGTGGCCGTCGGCAACGATCTGCAGCGTCTCGCCGGCCGCCTGCAGCCTGCCATCGAGCGCAAAGCGCCAGTCATCGGGCAGGCCCTGCCAGTGCAGGCTGCCATGCTCGCTCGCAAGCTGCACCTCGCCCTGCGGCGGCCAGCGCAGTGCCGACCAGCGCAGCCGCAGATCGGACGCCGCGTCGTAGCCGTAGCGCCCCTCGATCTGGGCATCGACGAAACCGGCGACGCTCAGCGCCTCGATCTCGACGGCGTCCGCCCGCAGCCGCACGCTGCCGGCGAGCGTCAGCGCGCCGACCCACGGCGTGCTCGCCTGCAGCGTGTGCAGCCGCACGCGCTCGCCCAGCCAATCGGCCTGCAGGACGACCGCATCGAAGCGCAGCGGCTCGGCCTCGGGCAGACTCACCTCGACCTGGTTCACGCGCAGCGCGCCGAGGACCAGGTCCACCGGCAGCCGCGTCAGCGCATCGCCGGAAGGTTCGGTCGGCGCTGCCGGCTCGCGCGGCTTGACGACGACGCGCAGGCGTTCGGCCTGCAGCGCCGAGATCGCGACGCGTGCACGCAGCGCCTGCAACGGCGACCAGTCCACGGACAGCGCGTCGAGCTCGACGACGACGAAGTCGTCCTCGTAGACCAGGCGCTCGGCGTGCAGAGGTCCCCACAGCCGGCCACCGACGTTCTCGGCGCGGATCATGCCGAGCCGCGCTTGGAGTTCGCGCAGCGCGAGCTGAGCGCCGGCCTCGGTGAACAGCAGGAACACCAGCGCGCCGGCGACCAGCGTGAGCAGCAGTCCGCTGGCGTCGCGCAGCACGCGCAGCAGCATCCGCGTGATCGACGCCGCGCTCACAGGCCCACCCTCACGCCCAGATGCAGGCGCACGCCGCTGCCGCTGCCGCCGTCGCGATCATCGAGCGGATGGGCCAGATCCACCTGCACCGAGCCGACCGGCGCGCGGTAGCGCAGGCCGGCGCCGATACCCTGCAGCAGCTTGGGCGCCGGATCGTCGTCGGCACCGCCGAGGTCGTAGAACAGCGCCGCACCCCAGTCGTTCCAGATGCGCGTTTCCACTTCGATGCTGTAGGTGTTCACGAACTTGCCGCCGATGACCGCGCCCTGCTCGTCGCGCGGACCGATGGATTGATAGGCGTAGCCGCGCACCGACTGATCGCCGCCGGCGAAGAAGCGCTGCGACGCCGGTAGCTCGCCGAAGGCCTCGACCAGGTTGGCGCCGTACTCGGCGCGGCCGAGCAGGCGCGCGCGCTCGCCCAGCGGCAGCACGCCGCGCACGATCGCGCGCGAGCTGACGAAGCTGGTCGGCGAGAGCACGTCGCGCACTGCGCCGTGCACGTCGACGAACAGCGACCAGCCGCGCCGGGTGTAGATCGGATCGTCGAGTTCGTTGCGCGTCAGCGCGACGCCCGGTGTCAGCAGGTCGGCGCGCTGTCGCGTCGAACCCAGTTCCGATTCTTCGTGCGTGAACCCGATGTAGAGCTTGCGCTGCCAGTCTCCGGGGGTGCGCGACAGACTCAGCTCGGTCCCCCACTTCTGGCTTTCGCCGTCTTCCAGACGCTCGGTCGTCAACTCGGCGGCGAGCGCCAGCGTCTCGCCGATCACGCTACCGACCGGGATGCGGTACTCGCCGCGCGCGGTGTTTTTGACCTCGGACAGCCGTGTTTCGAGCTTGCCGGTGTGGCCGCGCCGATTGAAGCGGCGCACCTCAGCGCCGGCGCCGATGCGCGCGCCGGTATCGGTGCCGTAGCCGACGCCGAAGTTGTACAGCGTGCGCGCGCGTGGCGTCGTGCGGATTACGATCGGCACCACGCCGTCCTCCGCGGATTCGCGCTGCGGCAGGATTTCGAGGCTGGCGAAGTAGCCGAGATCGCTGAGCGCGAACTGGGTGTCGAGCAGTTTCTGCGGGTCATAGACCGCGCCGGGCTCGATGGTGACGTAACGCTCGACGACGTCCGCATCGAGCACCTCCTGCTCGATGCTGACGGCGCCGAAGCGGTAGCGCCGGCCGGTGTCGAAGTGCAGGAGGATCCGGGCGAGATTCTCGTCCGCGAGCACGCGCATCTGTGCGCGCGTGAAGCGCGCATCGAGATAGCCGCGCGCATAGGCGGCGCTCGACAAGGCCTTCTTGGCGTCGTCGTAGCGCGTGTGCCGTAGCGGTTCGCCGGCACGCAGGCGCTGCAGAATCGCCTCGCGCTGCGGCTGCAGCTCGGCGCTGCCCTCGCCGTCGATGCGCAGCTCGACGCTGTCGATCACCGTACGCGGCCCAGGATCGACGCGGTAGCGCGCCCGCCACTCGGGCGCCTCGCCCTGCAGGCGGCCGTCGATCACCGGGTTGTAGTAGCCGTAGGGTTGCAGCGCGACGCGGATGTCCTCGAACGCCTGACGGTGCAAGGCCTCGACCAGGGCCACGTCGAGATCCTCGCGCTTGGCGTCGGCACGGATGCCCAGGCGCTGATTGACATTGGTCAGAAGCTCGCCGTCGAGGCCGCTGACGCGCACGTCGATGTCGGCATGCGCCGCCGCGCTCGCCAGCAGCAGCGCGGCGAGCCCCAGACGGCCGGGGAGATGCCCGGGATGCGACCTGGCCACGAGCGGCTACACCGGCAGCTCGAGGCGGCGCCGATGCACCGCAAAGATGCGCCGCACCCAGGCCGTGCCCGGATGCGCCTGCCAACGGCGCAGCCATTGGCGCAGGCCGCGCGGTTGCGCCGCGAGGAACCGCAGCGGGAACTCGGGCGGCAGCATGTGGCCGTGGTAGTCGAGCCGCTTGTGATCCAGCGTCCAGCGCACGATTTGCGGATACATCGGGAAGCTGAGCTGCCACAGCGCGCTCATCGCGACACCCCGGCGCGCAGCTCGAAGCCGCGCTCGCGCAGCCCGGCGACGAGGCCGTCGGAACCAACCAAGTGCGCGGCGCCGACCACGACCAGGGTCGGCGTGCCGTCGCGCAGCCAGCCTTCGAGCGGTTCCAACCAGGCCGCGTTGCGCTCGGCCAGCAGGCGCGCGTAGACCAGCGGATGCTCGCGGCGCAAGCGTTCGACCTGCGCGTGCAGATGGGCTACATCGCCCTTGCGCCAGGCCTCGAGCAGCGCCCGCGGACTGAGCGCGGGGTCATCGACCCCGTCGAGCGCCGCGACGAGAAAATCGACGCCGAGCCGATCCGGCATTTGCGTGAACAGCGCGACCTGCTGTTCCAAGGCTTCGAGCCAGACCACGGCCCTGCCGTCGGCACGCGCGCGTGCGTGGAAGTGCTGGTCGATGCCCAGGTCGGGCAGGAAGCCGGCGCGCTGATAGGCGCCGAGTTCCAGCGTCAGTGCGCACAGCCAGGCGCGCAGCGCATCGCACAGCGTCGCCTGCAGCGACTGGCGTTCGAGGCGGCTGCGCAGCCGCGCGTGCAAGGCGGCCGGGATCTCGCCGGCGATGCCGTCCGCGCTGGTGGCGCTGCCGGCGGCGAGCATCTGCGCCTGCACCGCCGGCGACGACAGGGCCGCGAGGTCGCTTTCCAGCACCAGACGCCGGCTCGCCGCGTAGGCGCGTTCGAGGCCCGCGGGCAGCGGATGCGCCGACGGCGGCAGCAGGTGGATCGAGCCGACCAGATGGTGCGTCACCGGCGCACCGGCGACACGGACCTGCCAGGCGAACGGTGCCGGACTCTGTGCCTGCGCGGCGTACGATCCGCACAGCGCGAGCAGCGCCCACGCGGCTCGCCTCATGCGGATGCGTCCGGCATCAGCCAGTCGCGGGCCTCGCGGCGGTCGCCGCCGAGCGTCGCGAAGTCGAACAGCCGCGGATCGGCGAGCTGCGACGGCGCGACGTTGGTCAAGGCGGAGAAGACCTGTTCGATACGTGCGGGATGCTCGCGCTCCCACTCGTCCATCATCCGCCGCACCTGCTTGCGCTGCAGATTCTCCTGCGAGCCGCATAGATTGCACGGGATGATGGGAAAGCCCTTTTGCTCCGCGAATGCGGCGATGTCGCGCTCGCGGCAGTAGGCCAGCGGGCGGATGACGATGTTGTCGCCGTCGTCGGACTGAAGCTTCGGCGGCATCGCCGCGAGCTTGCCGCCGTGGAACAGATTGAGAAAGAACGTGGCGACGATGTCGTCCTTGTGATGACCGAGCGCGATCTTGGTGTAGCCGTGCTCGCGCGCAAAGGCGTAGAGCGCGCCGCGACGCAGCCGCGAGCACAGGCCGCAGGTGGTCTTGCCTTGCGGAATCACGCGCTTGACCACCGAGTAGGTGTCCTGCTCGATGATGTGGAAGGGCACGCCGCGTGCGCGCAGGTAATCCGGCAGCACGTGCGCGGGAAAGCCCGGCTGCTTCTGGTCGAGATTCACCGCCAAGAGCTCGAACTTCACCGGCGCCTTGGCCTGCAATTGCAGCAACAGTTCGAGCATCGTGTAGCTGTCCTTGCCACCGGACAGGCACACCATCACCCGATCGCCGTCGACGATCATGTTGTAGTCCATGATCGCCTGGCCGACCTGTCGGCGCAGGCGCTTGGCCAGCTTGTTGGACTCGACGCGCGCGCGCGCGCCGCTGCTGCGCGGCGCGCGCGGCAACCCATGAATCGGCACTTCGACAGCGGAGACGGACATCGGCAACGACCGGTGAGACGACGGCCGGCATTTTCGCATGACTGCCAACAGCGACCGAGCCTTGCGCGAGTCCGCGGCGCACTCAGCCGTCATCGCCAACGTTCTGCAACAGCCGCACGTAGAAGCGCACCATGTCGGCGTAGGCGCCGATGCCGATGCGCTCGTCCGTGCCATGGATGCGCGCGCCGTCGGCGAGCGTGTAAACGAAGGGCGAGAAGTAATAGGCCTGATCGCGCAGGTCGGTGTAGTGACGGTTGTCGGTCGTCGCCAGGATGATGCCGCTCAACACCAGGGCTTCGGGGAAGACCTCGTTGACCGTGCGCGCGATCAGCGCGAACTCCGGCGCATCGGGATCGGACGGCGGCGGCGCCTCGTTGCCGAAACCCGCCTCGACCGACAGCTCGATCCGTTCATCTGCGATCACGCTGCGCACATGCGCCTGCACGTCGGCGATCGACGTGCCCGGCAGCAGACGGTAGTTGACCAGTGCGTAGGCCTCGGTGGGAATGACGTTGTCCTTGACGCCGGCGTGCACCAGCGTGAACGCCTGCGTCGTGCGCGTCAGCGCCGCGGTCACCGGGCTGCGTCCCAGCTGGCGCAGCAGCAGCGGTGACAGCAGTTCGCGGTTGGCGATCGCAAGGCGCGCGCCGAACGGCAGCTCCGGCGCAAGGCGCACGAGCATGGCTTCGACCGGCGGCGTCAGCCGCGGAGGCGGCGGGCGCGCCGCCAGCCGCTCGATCGCCTGCGCGAGCCGCACGATGGCACTGTCCTCGGGCGGCATCGACGAATGCCCGCCCGGTGCGCGCGCCGTCAGGCGCAAGCTCACATAGCCCTTCTCGCCGGCCATGATCGCCGCGACCGGCTTGTCGATGCCGGGCACAACACCGCGGGTGATCGCGCTGCCCTCGTCGAGCGTGAACGCGAGCCGCACACCGCGATCGCGCAGCGTCTGGGCGATGCGCGCGGCGCCGTTCGCGCCGCCGATCTCCTCGTCGTGCCCGTAGGCGAAATAGATCGAGCGCGCCGGCGTGTAGCCCTGCGCCAGCAGGCGCTCCACGGCCTCGAGCTGCGCCAACAGGCTCGATTTGTCGTCGAGCGCGCCGCGGCCCCAGACGTAGCCGTCGGCGACGACGCCGGCGAAGGCCGGATGGGTCCAGCGCGTCTCGCTGCCGGGCTCGACCGGCACCACATCCATGTGCGCCGCGAGCAGCGCCGGCTTGGCGGCATCCCCCTCGCCGCGCCAATGCAGCAGCAGGCTCCACGCACCGATGCGCTCGACATCGAGCCGCGCGAACGTCCGCGGAAAACGCTGCGCGAGCAGCGCGTGGAATGCGGCGAACTCTGCATCGTCGATCGGCGCGTCCTGCGCGTGCGAGATCGTGCGGATGCGCAGCGCCTGCGCGAGTCCGTCCGCGAGCGCCACCTCGTCCAGCGGCAGACGCTCGACGGCGCTGGCCAGTGGCGGCTGTGGACGCAGCGCCAGCGTGCGCAAGACCATGCCGGCGCCCACAAACACGGCGATGGCGAGCAGGATCACGATCGGTCGGTACATGGCGCTAGCCTAGCCCGAAACCGCGCGGCCAAAAGCGGTGTGAATCACGACCTCGGCAAGGGCTCAGGCATCGGCCACCACTGGCGCGCGCGATGCAGCACGCGCCGCGCCCAGTGCCCGAGGTCTTCGAGGGCGAGGTAGATCGTCGGCAGGACCAGCAGGGAGACGCCGGTCGCGAACAGCAGTCCGCCGATGATGGCGCGGGCCATCGGGTAATAAGCCGGCCCCTCGCCGCCGACGGCGGTGTCGCCCAGTGCCAGCGGCACCATGCCGAGCACGGTGGTCGCCGCGGTCATCAGGATCGGCCGCAGGCGGTCGCGCGACCCCTGCACGACCGCGGCCTGACGTTCGAGCCCGGCGGCGCGCAGACGGTTGACGTGGTCGACGAGCACGATGCCGTTGTTCACGACGATGCCCATCAGCACCAGCATGCCGATCATCGCCATGAACGAGAAATCGGTGCCGGTGCAAAGGAAGAACCAGTAGACACCGACGAAGGAGAACAGGATGCCGGTGATGATCGCGCTCGGCGCCAGCACCGACTCGAACAGCACGGCCATGACGATGTAGATACAGGCGATCGCAAGCAGCATGTTCTGCATCATCGTCTGCATGCTCTCCTCTTCTTCGCTGAATGCGCGGCCGAAGCCCCAGCTATAGCCGGGAGGCAGTTGCACGCCCGCGAGCGTCTGGCCGATGCGCTCGCGCGCATCCTCGGAGGTCACGCCTTCGGCGGTGCCGAACGCGATCGACAGCGCGCTCAGACGATCCTCGCGCCGGATCGTGCCGGGCACATCACCGATCGACAGCTCGGCGAGCGTCGACAGGCTCACGCGCGTGCCTTCGGGCGTGATGATCGGCAGCGAGCGCAGCGCATCGAGGTCGAGCCGGTCCTGCAGGCGGAACACCAGCACCAGATCGACTTCGCCGGTCGAGGTCCGGTACGGTCGCAGCGGCACGCCACGCATCGCACCGGCGACGACATCGGCGACCTGCTGGCTCGACAGGCCGTAGAGTCGCGCCTTGTCGCGGTCGACGCGCACGCGCACCTCCCAGTCCTCTGCCGAGGTCGTAAGGCGCACGTCGGTCAGGCCCGGAACGCCGCGGACGATGCGTTCGACTTCGAGCGCCACTTCGCGCAGACGCTCGCTCGATTCGCCGAAGACCTGCACCGACAGTTTCTCGCCGGATCCCTGGCGGTTCTGCTCGAAGCTCGGCTCGCCGATCGCGATCTTCGGCAGCCCTTCGCGGATCGCCGCCATGATCGCTTCCGGGTTCTGCCGGCGCTGCGCCTTGTCGACCAGCAGGATCGTGGTCTCGGCACGGCCGATGTCGAAGTACGAGTACACCGACTCGATCTCGAAGCGCGCCCGGTTCGCGAGCAGATAGCGCTCGATGGTGGCGACGGACTCCTCGACCTTGGACAGGCGGTAGACGCCGTTGACGTTGTACGTCAGGAACAGGCGCTTGCTGCGGTCCTGCGGAAACATGTCCATCTTCACCAGACTCGCCGGCACGGCGACGCTCACCAGCACCAGCACGATGAAGACGCCGGTCTTGCCCGGATGGCGCAGCGTCCAGGCAAGCACCTGCGCGTATCGGTCGGCGAGCGCCTCGATCCAGCGCACGCGTTCGCCGCCGCCCAGCGCGATGCGCGTGGTCAGTTGCGGAATCAGCGTCAACGCGATCAGCAGCGACGCCAGCAGCGCGACCGAGATCGTCGTGGCGACGTGGGAGAGATAAACCGTGATTTCGTTCTGGTCGCCGAACAGGTTGGGGAGGAACACGATCGCGGTGGTCAGCGTGCCCATCGCAACCGCCAAGCCCACCCCGCGGACGCCCTTTAGCGTGGCGCTGCGCGCATCGCGTCCTTCGCTGCGTGCCTTGAAGATCGACTCGGTGACGACCACGGCGTTGTCGACCAGCATGCCGATCGACAGCATCAAACCCATCAGGCTGAGGATGTTCAGCGAGATGTCGAGAAAAAACATCGCGCCCAGCGTGATCAGCAGCGACAGCGGCGCCGCACTGGTGACGATCAGCGTCATGCGCCAGTCGCGCAAGAACAGATACAGCACGGCGATCGACA
Source organism: Sinimarinibacterium thermocellulolyticum (assembly GCF_040327995.1). Classification (NCBI taxonomy): domain Bacteria; kingdom Pseudomonadati; phylum Pseudomonadota; class Gammaproteobacteria; order Nevskiales; family Nevskiaceae; genus Sinimarinibacterium; species Sinimarinibacterium thermocellulolyticum. Next base: position 19,411 of record NZ_JBEPIJ010000015.1, read on the forward strand.
GCAGGGCGCCGAACGAACCTGCCTGCAGCAGATCGTCGAGCGAGCTGCGCACGTTGTCGGCGGTGTTTTCCATGATGTATAGGTTCACGCCGGCCATTTCGGGCAGACGCCGTATGTCCTCGATTTCGGCGAGTACGCGGTCGGCCACGTCGACGAGATTGGCGCCGGTCTCCTTGAACACGTCGAGGCCGATCGAATAGCTGCCGTTGAGGTGCCGACCGTAGGTGCGCACCGGTTCGGCGTAACGCACCTCGGCGATGTCGCCCAGGCGCAGGCCGCGCGGGTCGATCACCATCGCGCGGAGCTGCTCGATCGACGTGAAGCGCCCTTCGGGCTTGACGTACCAGCGCCGCCCGCCCTCGACCAGATGCCCGGCAGTCTGCGAGAAGTTCGCGCGCTGCAGGGTTTCGGCCAGCGCGCGCAGGTCGACACCGTGCGCGGCGACGCGATCGGCGGCGAGTTCGATGCGCACTTCTTTGGGATCGACGCCGTACAAATCGACGCGTGAGACACCGGGCAGCCGCTCGATGCGCCGCTTGAGCACACGTTCGAGCATGTCGTAGGCGTTCGACAGATCGCGCTGCGCCGAGACGCGCAGCATCAGCACCGGGATGCTGCCGGCCTCGAACTTCTGGATCTGGACGCGCTCGATGTCACGCGGCAGTTCGTCTGCAATGGCCTCGATCCGGTCGCGCGCCTCGACACCCTTGATCGCCAGATCCTGACCCCAGTCGAACAGGATGAAGATGCCGGCACCGCTGTCCGACGACTCCGAGTTCATGCGCTGGATGCCGGACAGCGTCGCCAGCGCCTCCTCGACCGGGCGCGTGATGCGGCGCTCGACTTCCTCCGGCGTCGAATTGCGATAAGGGATCTGCACGAAGATGCCGGGGAATTCGATGTCCGGCAGGAACTCCAGCGGCAGGCGCTGGCCGCCGATCGTGCCGATCACGCTCATGCAGACGAAGAACATCACCACGGTGACCGGCCGCCGCAGCGAAAGCTCGGTGAGCATCACGGCGCCGGCTCCGGCTCGGCCGCGGCCAGCGGCGTGGCGTCGCGCTGCACCAGCGAGTAGACCACCGGGATCACCACCAGCGTCAGCAAAGTCGAGACCAGCAGACCGCCGATGACGGTGATCGCCATCGGCTGGCGCACCTCGGCGCCTTCGGCGCCCGAGAGCGCCATCGGCAAAAGGCCGAGCACCGTGGTCAGCGTCGTCATCACGATCGGGCGCAGGCGCATGCGCCCGGCTTCGAGCATCGCCGGCCGCAACGCCTGTCCGGCCGCGCGCAGCTGGTTGACCAGATCGATCAGCACGATGCCGTTTTTCACGACGATGCCGGCGAGCACGATCATGCCGATCAGCGCGACGACGTTGATCACCGAGCCGGTGAGATACAGCGCGAAGATCGCGCCGATGCCGGCGAGCGGAATCGTGAACAGGATGACGAAGGGGTGGAGCAGCGACTCGAACTGCGAGGCCATCACCAGATAGACCAGGAACACCGCCAGCGCGAGCGCCAGCGTCAGCGAGCGGAACGACACTTCCATCTCCTCGCTCTGTCCGGCGATGCGCGCCGACAGGCCGGACGGCAGCGCGATGTCGTCGAGCATGGATTCGATCTCGGCGATGCCTTCGCCAAGATCGCCGTAGGCGAGATTGGCAAAGACGACGATCACGCGCTGCTGATCGACGCGGCGGATCTCGCTCGGCCCCGAGCGAAGCCGGACCTCGGCGATCGAGGACAGGCGGATCGGCTGCGGGCTGTCCGGATTGACGATCAGATTGCGGATGTCGTCGATGCTCGCACGCTGATCCTCGGCGCCGCGCACCAGCACATCGATCTCGCGATCGCCGATGCGATAGCGCGTGGCGACGCTGCCGCGCACGATGGCGGCGACACGCGCGGCCAGCACTGCGGTGTCGAGACCGAGCCGCGCCGCGCGCTCCTGGTCGAACAGCACCTGGATTTCCGGATGACCGGGCTTGAGGGTGGTCTCGACCTCGGTGAAGCGGCTCGATGCGATCAGGCGGCGCCGCAGCGTCTCCGAGATGCGTTCGAGTTGCGCCAGATCGTGGCCGGCGATCTCGACCTCCAGCGGCGTCTTGAGCGTGAACAGGGCCGGACGCGCGTAGCGGTAGCTGACGCCGGGCAGCACATCGAGATGCCGCGACAGCGCATCGCGCAACGCCTCTTCGCGGGCGAAGGCCTGCGGCTCGATGACGACGTTGTAAGTGCCGAAGTTCTCACCACCGGTTTGCGGATTCGCATCCAGACGATTGCCGGTGCCGGCGACGGTGTAGCTGGCGGCAACGCTCTCGCGCGCCAGCTCGCTGCTGCTGAACTGGCGCGCCACGTCCTGCAACAGCGCGTCGGTGCGTTCGAGCGGCGTGCCCGGCGGCATCTGGATCTCGGCGCGGAACTCGCCCTGGTTGAACGGCGGAATCAGCTCGACGCCGATGCGCGACAGCGTCAGCAGCGCGAGCACGAACAGAGCGCCCGCGGCGGCGAGCACCGGCAGGCGATGGTCGAGCGCCCAGCCGAGCAGCGCCGCGTAGCGCCGCTCCAAGGCAGCAAAGCCGCGCTGCCAGATGCCGGCGAGCGGGCGCAGCACGGCGCCGAGCAGCAGCCCGGCGAGACGGAAAACCTGCACGAACGGCCACAGCAGCAGTGCCGGCAGCGTCTCGAAAGCGGCGTAGCGCGTCCGCGACAGCCATTCGCGGACACGGCCGCGCTCGCGCACCACCGGCGCCGCCGGCGCGAGCGGCTGCACGCGCGCGGCGCGCGAGGCCATCATCGGAATCAGCGTCAGCGACACGATCAGCGAGAAGTTCAGCGCGCAGGTGACGACCAGCGCCTGGTCGGCGAAGAGCTGTCCGGCGATGCCCTCGACGAACACCATCGGGAAGAACACGGCGACACTGGTCAGCGTCGATGCGGTCACCGCGCCGGCGACGCGACGGGTGCCGCTGACCGCGGCGTCGCGCAGTGGCAGGCCGTGCTCGCGTTGGCGGTGGATACTTTCGAGCACGACGATGGCGTCGTCGACCAGCATGCCGATCGCCAGCGCGATGCCGCCGAGCGACATGATGTTCAGCGACAGGCCGGCGCCGTACATCACGTTGAAGGTCGCGATCACCGAGATCGGAATCGCCACCGCGACGATCATCGTCGTCCAGGCATTGCGCAGGAAAAGATAGAGCACGAGGATCGCGAGCAGGCCGCCCTCGATCGCCGCGTAGATCACCTCGTCGACGGCCTGGCGGATGAATACCGACTGGTCGTAGAGCGGCCTCATCTCGACATCGGCCGGCAACTGCTTGCCGAGTGCCTCGACGCGCGACTTGATGCGATCGACGATGGCGACGGTGTTGCCGTCGCCCTCCTTGAACATCGAGATCTCGACCGCCTCGGAGCCGTCGACGCGGATGATCGACTCGCGCTCCTTGAAGCCGGCGCGCACCTCGGCGACGTCACGCAGATAGATCGGCCGGTCGCTGCGCGTCACCAGGATGGTCTCGCGCATCTCGTCGAGCGTGCGGAACGGATTGAGCGTGCGCACCAGGTAGCTCGACGCGCCCTGCTCGACGCGGCCGCCGGAGATGTTGGCGTTCTCGGCCGCCAGGCGCTGCTCGACCTGTTCCAGCGTGAGCTGAAACTGCGCGAGCTTGCCCAGATCGACCAGCACCTGGACCTCGTCTTCGAGACCGCCGGCGATCTTCACCGCGGCGACGCCGTCGACGCCTTCGAGCGGCTTTTGCACCAGATCCTCGGCGATGCGGCGCAGTCGTTTGAGCGCCGCTTCGTCGGCGACCGGCGCAGAGCCGCCCTGATCGACCTTGAGCGCGAGCCCGTAGCGCATCACCGGGTCCTGGCTCGGATCGAAGCGCAGCACGATCGGCCGCTGCGCTTGCCGGGGCAGCTCCAATGCGTCGAGCTTCTCGCGCACGTCGAGCACGGCAAAGTCCATTGCCGTGCCCCAGTTGAAGTCGAGCGTGACGTCGCTGCGCTCGGCCATCGAGGTCGAGCGCACCTGGCGCACGTTGCGGATGATGCCGACCGCTTCCTCGATCGGCTTGGACAGCAGCGTCTCGACCTCCTCGGGCGCCGCGCCGGGGAGTTCGGTGCGGATGGTCAGCGTCGGGTAGGACAGGTCCGGCAGCAGCGTCAGCTCCAGCCGCGACTGCGACACCATGCCGAACAGCAGCACGGCGAAGGTGAGCATGCTGATCGCGACCGGACGCCGCGTGCAGAACTCGATCCATTTCATGACCGCGCCCCCATGCTCACGCCCGAGCCCGGTCAGCTACGCGCGTCGGCGCCGGACGCGACCGCCGGGGCCGGCGCCAGCGCATTGACCACCTCCACCTCGCTGGCATCGCGCAGGCTGGTCTGGCCGGTGACGACCAGCTCTTCACCGGCCTTCAGGCCGTCGAGCACTTCATAGTGATCGGCGTCGCTGTAACCGACGCGGATCGAGCGGCGGTGTGCACGCCCCTCGCTGACGACGAACACCGAGTGCTGTTCGTCCTCGGTGAGCACCGCGTCCTTGGGCACGAGCAGGGCGTTGGCGCGGCGGTCGTAGACGATCTCGACACGGCCGAACATGCCCGGGCGCAGCTCCGGCTGATCGGGCGCCATCGCCACCGTGACCTTGACCGTGCCGGTGGCGGCGTCGACCACTGGATTCACGCGCAAAATGCGGCCCTGGAAACGCTTGTCCGGCCAGGCGTCGACGACCAACGTCGCCGGCTGTCCGGGCGCGAGCTTGTGGATGTCGCGCTCGGGCACGAAGATCTGCGCTTCGAGCCTGTCCATGCGCGTGATGCGAAACGCCGGGCTGCCGGCCTGGATCGTGTTGCCGACCTTGACGTGACGCAGCGAGACCACGCCGTCGAACGGCGCCTTGATCTCGGCTTCCTGAAGCGCCAGGCGCGCCAGCTCAAAGCTGGCGCGCGCGCCGTCGAGCTCGTACTTGGCGCGCTCGTAGACCTCGCGCGCGATCAGCTTGCGTGCATAGACCAACTCGTTGCGGCGGAAGTCCTGTTCGAGCTGATCCAGCGTCGCCTTGGCGCGTGCCAGCTCCAGTTCGAGCCGCTCGGTTTCGAGCTTCGCCAGCACCTGCCCGGCGCGCACGCGCTCGCCTTCCTCGACCAAAACCCGCTCGATCACCCCGCTCTGCTTGGCCGTCACCGTGGCCTCGTCCTCGGCTTGGAGGGTCGCCGTGCCGCGGTAGGCGGCTGCGATCGGCCCGGTCTGCACACGCACGGTTTCCACCGGAATACGGGCCTGCTGTTCGGCCTTGTCCTTGCCGCGGGCGCTGCCGTCGCCGCATGCGCTCAGCGCGACCGCCGCCATCAGCGCCAGCGCGCCCATCCGTACACTCATACGTGAACTCCGTATCGACCCCGAGACGCCCAGCAAAGACCAAAACCCATGCCAGCCGGCCACATCGCGCAAGTCATTGATATTTCGCAACATGCCTGCCGATGACCGAGCACTTGGGTCGGGCCTGCGACGAGTCGCGCCATTTATTTGTACAACCAGCCAAGTATCGGCAAAGCCCGCCAGTTCTGCGTCGCGATGCGGGCGGCGAGCGTCCACGCAGCATCGGCCCACTGCACCCACTGCCAGCTTGGATGCCGGCGTCCTCGGAAGGTCGCCGGACGGCCGGCGCGGCGCATTTGCTAGCATGGCGGCCTTTGGACCGGAACACATCATGGAAATCGCCCAGCGGCGCGTCGCCTACATCCACTACACCCTGACCAACGACGCCGGCGTCGTGCTCGACAGCTCGCGCGGGGCACAACCGCTCGCCTATCTGCACGGGGCCGGCAACATCATCGCCGGCCTCGAAAACGCGCTCGCCGGCAAACAGGCGGGCGACAAGTTCACGGTGCGCGTCGAACCGGCACAGGCCTATGGCGAGCGCGACGAAAGCCTGGTTCAGCAAGTCCCGCGACGCGCCTTTGCGGGTATCTCGGACATTCGGCCGGGCATGTCGTTTCAGGCGCAGAGCAGTCGCGGCCCGATGCGCGTCGTCGTCACCCGTGTCGCCGGCGACATGATCACCGTCGATGGCAACCATCCGCTCGCCGGCGAGGCGCTGAACTTCGATGTCGAGGTAACCGAGGTGCGCGAAGCCTCGGCCGAGGAACTGAGCCACGGTCACGTGCACGGGCCGGGCGGACATCAACACTAGACCGCAGGCCCCACAGCCGCGCCGTTTGTCGCGCGCTCCCTGTGTGAGAGGAGCGGGCCAGGAGCCTGGGCTGTTTCTCGGCCAATAATCCCCGCGATTGGCCTCGAATCAACGCGAAATCTGCCTCGCAATGGCTTTGCCTCGTCTGCGCGGTTCCTACCGCCCAGGCGCCTAGAAGTACCGGATGTACTCGATCTGCAGATAGTCGTCGCGGCGGAAGAAGAACAACGGGTCCTCTTCGTCAGCGTCCATGAACAGCCGCAGCTCGACCACCAGCTTGCCGGCGTCGCCAAGCCGCCGGCTGGCCTCGACGTTGCCGAAGGCGCCGCCGCGCTCGGTGTCGACGATCGCGCCGGCGAGCAGTTCGGTGCCGGCGACATCGTTGGCGGCGATGCGGGTGCCCACGAACACATCGCGCTGGAACGGCGACGGACTGTCGCTGCCGCGATCGTCCCAGAGGAATTCGGCGAGCGCGCCGACATCCCAGCCGGTGCCGAGCGGTGCCGAGAAGGTGTACTCGAAGCCGGCGGCCGCCGCGGTGAAGTCCTCGATGCGATTGGTCTGGTGGATCGCTTCGAGCTTCCAGATCCAGCCGCCGGTGACGACGTTGAGATCGACGCCGGTCTGTTCGATCTGGTCATAGATCGGCACCAGATGCGGGCCGGTCTCGCCCGGCGCAATCTCGAAGCGCGGATCGCGCGCGGTGCCGGAGAAATGGGAGATGCCGATGTCGAGCAGCGAGGTCGACAGGCTCCAGCGCACGGCGGCGTCGACGTGCTTCTCCTCCTCCGAGGATTCGTAGATCGCGTCGTCGATCGCATACGGCAGCGGCGCGCGCAGCCGCGCATCCGGCCCCGGCAGCGTGCGCTCGCGGAAATACGGCAGCACGTAGCCGGTGAAGCTACCGTAGTCCGTGGTCCACGCCAGGCTCAGCATCGGCTGGCCGAGCTTGTCCTCGCCATCCGGATTCTCGACCAGGTCGGTCTGGTTGATGATGTCCACCAGATGCACGGATTCGGTCACGCCCCAGAACACGCGGCCGACGCCGGCGCGCAGATCGAAATCGCCGAAGCGGTGCTGCAGCATCAGCTCGCGCAGATCGACATGCGTGCGTTCGTCGTCGATCGTGTCCCAGCGTGCGAACGGCCGCACGGTGATGCTGGTGTCGCGGTTCCAGGCGTAGTACAGCTCCGGCAGCAGCGCGAGCGAGACGCCGAGCTTGTCGCCGCTCTGACCGGGCCAAGCCGCGTCCTGCAGATACCCGCGTGCCTCGTGCGACAACTCCGCGCTGAGCTTGAGCGTGCTGCCGTCTGCCGTAGCCGCGACCGGCGCCAGCGCCGCGGCCAGGATGCCGATGCGCAGCATCACTTCGCGTTCTTCAGGCTGGCCTGATCGAAATCGCGATCGCTGTAGCCGTTGCGGAAGCGGTATTCGCGGAACAGCAGCGTGGTCGACTTGCCGGTCTGGTGGTTGACCATGTCCATGCGCGCGGCGCGCCAGTGCTTGTCGAGATACTGCGCGTAATCCTTGAACTCCAGGGTCTTGAGCAGGGACTGCTTGCGGTCGTAGAACTCGATCTTCTGCGGCCGGTACTCGGTCTGGTCGATCCACATCACCTGGCGCGTGTAGCCGGAGTTCTTGTCCACCGGATAGCGCTCGACAACGAAGCAGGTCAGCTCGCCGCAGGCCTCGTCGCGCAGGTACTTGTAGGTGTACTTCTCGACCTCCTGCGAACCCAGATCCTCGAATGCGAACTCGCTGCCCATGAACGGGCCGGACTTGTTGTTGCCGGCGATGCGCTTGACGCGCTTGAGCGCGGGCAGATACAGCCAGCGGTCGTCGTCCTCGACCTTGTGCGACCAGGTCAGCAGCGCCGTGCCTTCGACGTCCTTGGGCTGGTCGAAGATGATCAGCGACTTGTCGCCGTCGTCGGCGACTTCGAGCGAGCGCGCGCGGATCTCGCGCGTGGCCTCCTCACCTTGGCGGTTGCGCAGAATCATCTGCATCTGGACCGCGCTGTCGCCGTAGCCTTCGTCGCGGCGGTCGGCCTCCCGCGCGATCGCAAGGCCTTTCTCCTCGGGCGTCTCGGCGGCCGCGGGGCCGGCGAGCAGCGTGCTGATCAGCGCGGCAGCGAGTATCCGGTCAAGGCGTGGCAAGGACTTCATCGGGTTTCTCCTTTTTCAATGCGGGGGCGACGGCGCGATCGATCTTGAGCAGCAGCGTCGGCAGCAGCAAGAGGTCGATCAGCAGCGCGGCGACGATGCCGATCGCGGTCAGCCGCGCCATGCCGCTGTTCGGCACGAAGGCCGACATCGACAGGATCAGGAAACCGGACACCAGAATCAGCGTAGTCACGACCAGCGCCGCACCGACACTGTGGAAGCTGTGGCGGATCGCTGCTTCCGGCGCGTAGCCGAGTTCGCGGCGCGCGCGCAGATACTTGCTGAGGAAATGGATGGTGTTGTCGACGATGATACCGACGGTCATGTTGAGCACGATCGCCATCGTGAAATTGACCTCGCCGCTGATCAATGCCCAAACGCCGAAGGCCGCGCCCAGCGGCAGCAGGTTGGGGATGATCGACACGGCGCCGATCTTCCACGAGCGCAGCGCCGGCAGCAGCAGCAGCGAAATGCAGGCCAGCGACAGCGGCAACGACAGGAAATTGGATTCGAGATTGCGCTGCGAGATGTAGGCGAACATCACTGCCGGCGAGGTGCCGTGCGTCGCCAGCGCCGGCGCGTGCGTCTCTAGCCACTGCCGCGCCGAGGCTTCGATCGCGCGCGTCTCCTTGGACTTCAGATGCTCGAAGACGACGATGAAGCGCGACGAGGACTTGTCGATGTTGATCGTGTTGTTGAGGTCCAGCCCGAACGGCAGGGACAGCTCGTAGAGCAGCAGGTACTGCGCCGACAGGTCGGCCTGGTCCGGCAGCCGGTAGTAGGCCGGATCGTCGCCGTTCATGCTCTTGTTGAGCTTCTTGAAGATGTCGGTCAGCGTACCGACGTAGAGCACCTTGGGCTGCTGGCGCCACCACGCGGTGAAGTCTTCGAGCACGCGCAGGTACTCGGGGTCGGACACGCACTCCGGCTCGCCGCAGCGCAGCGAGAACTCCATCGTATACAAGCCGGTGAGGTTCTCGGCGATGCGGTCGCTGTCGGCGCGGAAGGTGATGCTCGGTCCGAAGTAGTGCGCGAACAGATCGTTGCCCTCGTTGCGCAAGGCGAGCACGGTCAGCGCCACCGAGATCAGCATCGTGCTCCAGAACACCGGCGTGCGGCGGCGCACGACGAATTCGCCGGCGCGATCGAGAAGGCGGGTCAGCGCGCCGACGCGACCGTCGCCGATCTCGCGGACCTCGAGCGGTAGCACCGCGAGCAGCGCCGGCAGCGTGAACACCGAGTAGAACCACGCCAGCATCACGCCCATCGCCGAGATGTTGGCCAGATCCTTGAGCGGCGGCGAGTCGGTGAGGTTTACCGCGAGAAAGCCGATCGACGTGGTGATCGAGGTCAAGAGCACCGGCACGAAGTTCAGGCGCATCGATTCGACCAGCGCCTCGGCCTTGCCGCGACCCGCGCGCATCAGCGCAGCCAGGGTCACGCAGATGTGGATCGAATCGGCGACCGCCAGCGTGGTGATGATCTGTGGGCTCGCCGCCGACGGCGGCGTCAACTGGATGCCGACATAGCCGGCCAGACCCATCGCCGAGGCTGCGGCGAGGACGATGACGAGGAAGGTCGCGAAGGTCGCCGAGCCCGAGCGCAGCATCAGCCAGGTGATGACGACGATCATCAGGTACATCGCCGGTACCAGCGACTTCATGTCCGCGGTCGCCGCCTCGGTGAAGGCGTTGGACATCATGTTCGAGCCGGTCATCGAAATGCGCGCGATCTCCGGATACTCGGCCAGAATCTGGTCGCGCAGCTCGCGCGTCGCGGCAACCGCCTCGGGCAGCTCTTTTTGCGTGAGCTGCTCGAGCGGCGGGAACTGCGAGGTGATGTTGACCGCGGTGACGTGGCCGCTGGCCGAGATCAGACGCCCGACCAGCACCGGCTCGGCGAGCGCGACGCTGCGGATGTGCTCGATTCGCTCGGGCGTGATCGCGGCGTCGTCCGGCAGCAGTGCCTCGACGGCGAGATCGTCGCCGGCGGCCTGGGTGTGCTGGAAGTTGGTGATCGAGTCGACGCGCAGCACGTACGGCAACTGCCAGGCGCGCGCGGTGAATTCGCGCACGGCTTCGAGCACGCGCGGCGCGAACACGTCGCCATCGCGCGGCTCGAACATCAGCAGGATGTTGTCGTTCTTGCTGTAGACGTTCTGGATTTCGTCGAAGGCGAGCAACTGCGGATTCTCGGGGCCGAAGTAGACGCGGTAGTCGGTCGAGAAGCTCAGCAGGCGCGCGCCGGCGCCTAGGCCGACGAAGCACAGCAGCGACAACAGCAGCACCGCCCAGCGCCAGCGCAGGATCCACTCGGCGTAAGCGACGATCCAGCGCTCGTGGCGCGGCAGCGGTTTTGCGGGAGGATTCATCGAGATGCTCCGTGGCCCGCTCCGGGCCGCGCACGCAGGGTTTCGAGATAGGCCATCAGGCCGCGCATGCTCGATTCGAGGAACTCACGCGAGCGCTTGGACTTGGCCAGGCCGATAGCGCCTTCGACCGCCGAGATGATGAAGGCCGCGGCGTCATCGGCGGCGATGTCCTTGCGCACGACGCCGCGCGCCTGGCCCTTGCGCAGCGCGGCGACGATGCCGTTGCGCCAGTCGTCGAGAATCTGCTGCAGGCGCTTGCGGAAGCCCTCGTCGATCGGCGACATCTCGTTGATCAGGTTGTTGAAAGGACAACCGTATTCGATCGCACGCGCTCTGCGCTGCCGGGTCAGTTCCTCGCAGAGCCGGATCGCGGCGCTGACGCAGTCGTCGGCGTCGAGCAGCGGCTGCCACGAGGACTCGACCCAGGGGCGCACGACTTCGTCGACGACGGCATAGCCGAGCTCGGTCTTGCTGCCGAAGTGGTGATAGAGCGCGCCCTTGGTGACGCCGCTGGATTCGAGGATCGCGTCGAGGCTGGCAGCGCGAAAGCCGGACCGGTGTATTTCCTCGAAGGCGCATTCGAGAAGCGTCTGGCGCGTGCGGTCGGGCTGACGGCGGGCGGCGGTACTCATCGTGGAACTCGCAACATACCGACCAGTATGAACGCTGTGGGGCCGCTGTCAAGCGCCGCGGGGCTTAGGTGCATCCCCAAGCGCATGGGCTGCTGTCAGAATGCGGCGCAGCCATCGACACCGGAACGGCCACGGGAGCGCACATGCAAGAGTCGCAGAAAGTCAGGGAGCTGGTGCGCGCCGTCGGCGCGCGCGTGCCGCTCGACGGCGCGGTGCTGCTGTCGCGCGAATCAGCGCAGACGGTGGCCGCGGTGCTCGACGCGCTGCCGCGCGGCCTGGCGGACGACATCATCACCCACCTGCCGCCGGCGCTGCGTGAAAGCGCCGAGCTGACCACCTCGACCGAACTGGAGATTCCCGGCACCGTCGCCGAGCTGATGGAGCCGGCGCTGGGCCTGCTGCCCGAGCAGGCCACGGTGCAGGACGCGATCGAGTACCTGCGCAGCAGCGACGACGCGCGCCAGATCACCTATCTGTACGCGGTCGACGGCGAGGACCGTCTCACCGGCCTGGTGGTGATCCGCGACCTGCTGCTGGCCTCGCCCGACCAGCCGCTGAGGGACATCATGCTGCCGGCGCCGTTCGCGCTCACCGAGCAGATGGACGCCGGCGAGGCGATCGCCGCGGCGGTGCACCGTCACTATCCGGTGTACCCGGTCGTCGATGAGCAGGGCCGCGTGCGCGGCGTCGTGCGCGGCTGGCGGCTGTTCGAGCGCCAGGCCATCGAGATCACCGCGCAGACCGGCCAGATGGTCGGTGTCGACAAGGACGAACGCGTCTACACCGGTTTCTGGGACGCCTTCCGGATGCGGCACCCGTGGTTGCAGCTCAATCTGCTGACCGCCTTCGCCGCCGCATTCGTCGTCGGCCTGTTCGAGGACACGATCACGCGCATCGTCGCGCTCGCCGCCTTTCTGCCGGTGCTCGCCGGCCAGAGCGGCAACACCGGCAGCCAGGCGCTGGCGATCACGCTGCGTGGCCTGACGCTCGGCGACATGAAGGACCAGCCGGTCGGCCGCGTGCTGCGCAAGGAAGCGCTGCTCGGCGCGCTCAATGGCCTGCTCGTCGGCCTGGTCGCCGCCGCGGCGATGTGGCTGTACGCGGCGCAGACCGGCGCGAGCGGCGCGCCGATGCTGGCGCTGACCATCCTCATCGCGATGGTCGGCGCCTGCACCAGCAGTGGCATCTTCGGCGTGCTGGTGCCGCTGACGCTACGGCGCTGCGGCGCCGACCCGGCCACCGCGAGCAGCATCTTCCTGACCACGTTCACCGACATCGTCGGCATGGGCCTGATGCTGCTGCTGGCGACCACGCTGGTGAGCGCATGACGCGCGCATACGCCATATGAGGATCGTGCTGGCAGGCGGCAGCGCGCTGCTCGCACTGGCGCTCGGCGCCTGCGGCAGCTTGCCCGACGCACGCCGCGATCCGCTGGCGCCGCTGCGCGCCGCGTTCGATGCGGCCGACGCCAATGACAGCGAGTCGCTCGATCGCGACGAGGCCGCGGCCGGCATGCCCGAGCTGGCCGCGGTCTTCGACGATGTCGACACCGACGGCAACGGCGAGATGACCGCGGCCGAGCTGCGCAGCTACCTGCAGTGGCAGCGCGTGCTGCGCCACGGCCCGCCGCGCGAGGGAAAGGACGAGCGCCGGCGATGACTGCAGTCGACGTCGCCATCGTCGTCACTGGCTTTCTGACCGCGACGCTGTCCGGCGTCGCCGGCCTCGGCGGCGGCACCATCCTGATCGGCGTGTTCTATGCGCTGGGCATGGCGCCGGCCGAGGCGGTGTCGCTGTTCGCGGCGGTGCAGTTCGTCGCCAACAGCTCACGTACTTTCGCCTACCTGCGCCACGTCGAGTGGCATGCCGCCGGCTGGTTCCTGCTCGCGGCGGTGCCGTCGACGTTTCTCGTGGCGCCCTTCGTCGCCGACATCGACGCCGACATCGTGCGCCTGGTTCTCGCCGGCCTGATTCTGGCTTCGCTGGCACCGGGCCGCGCCGAGCGCGCCGCGCTGCCGCCGCGACCGGCGTTCGCGCTCGCCGGCCTGCTCAACGGCAGCATCGGCATGTTCGTCGGCGCCACCGGGCTGGTCGTCGGCCGCCTGTTCTTCCGTCCGGAGTGGGGGAAGCAAACCACGATCGGCACGCTGGCGCTGACGCAGACGCTGGGCCACGCGCTGCGCGTGATCGCCTACGGCGTCGTCGGCTTCTCCGCGTTCACGCGGCCGCTGCTCTTGGCGAGCCTCGCGGCCGCGGTCGTCGCCGGCACCGCCTTCGGCAAGCGCCTCAACGGCCACGTCAGCGAAGTGCAGTTCGCCGCGCTGTTCAAGTGGATACTGATCATCCTGTCACTCAAGCTCGCCTTCGACGGCGCGAAAGGATTGCTGTGGAACTGAAACTCGATGCGGCGCAGACCCAGGCGCTGATCCGCGGCGGCCTTGCGGCGGCATCCCGTGTCATCGTCGATCACGTCGAACCGGGGTTGGCGCGCATCCGCCTCGCCTACAGCGAGCGCATGCTGCGCCCTGGCGGCGTGATCTCCGGACCGACGCTGTTCGCCGCCGCCGATACCGCGATGTTCGCGCTGGTGCTCTCGCACCTGGGCCCGGAGCTGATGGCGGTGACCGCGAACGTCAACATGAACTTCCTCGACAAGGCCGCGCCGGGCGACGTGCTCGGCGAGGCGCGCCTGCTCAAGCTCGGACGCCGGCTCGTGGTCATGGAAGTGAGGCTGTACACCAGCGCCGATCCGGCGCGCGTGGTCGCGCATGTGACCGGCAGCTACGCGCGGCCGGCCGCTCAGCGCTGAGACCGTTCGGCGCTGCGGCCTGCCGCAGCTTGGCGCGCAAAACCGCACGAGTCGAACATGGCCGTGCCTGCAGGCGCCGCGCCGGCGCTCGGATGCGGTCGCGCCAGACCCTCCAAGGGCGGGTCCTCGTCCAAGAAAAAGGCCAGGCTGGGGACCTGGCCTGAAGAACCCGGAGGTTGGGGGGATCCGGGTTGGGGGGAGAGAACGCCGGTTTCGGACCGCCGAGGCGTCGGAACACCGTGAGCGCACTGTAGGCCGCTTCCCGCTCGCGCGGCCGCTTCGGGTGACGCAAGGCCACGCCGGGCGGACGAGCGGCGGAGCGCGACGTCCCGGTGGAGTCGGTGGCGTCTTATCCGTCAATCCGCATGAGCGGATATACTTTGGGGTCTGCCCGAAGGAACGCTGCGCCCGATGACCCCGCATCCTGCATACGAACGTCTCGACGCCCTGTTGCGCGAACGCATCCTGGTCATCGACGGCGCCATGGGCACGATGATCCAGCGGCACAAGCTCGAAGAAGCACATTACCGCGGCGCGCGCTTCGCCGACTGGCCCTGTGACCTCAAGGGCAACAACGATCTTCTGGTGCTGACCCAACCGGATCTCATCCGCGACATCCACGGCCAGTACCTCGACGCCGGCGCCGATCTGATCGAGACCAACACCTTCAATGCGCAGGCGATCTCGCTGCATGACTTTCGCATGGAGTCGCTGGCCTACGAGCTCAACTTCGAGGCGGCGAGGCTGGCACGGCAAGCCGCAGATGCATGGACGGCCAAGACGCCGGAGAAGCCGCGCTTCGTCGCCGGCGCGCTCGGGCCGACCAGCCGCACCTGCAGCATCAGCCCCGACGTCAACGACCCGGGCGCACGTAACATCACCTTCGATGCGCTGGTCACGGCCTATCTGGAGCAGATCCGCGGCTTGGTCGACGGCGGCGTCGATCTGCTGCTGATCGAGACCATCTTCGACACGCTCAACGCCAAGGCCGCGATCTTCGCCTGCGAGACGTATTTCGAGGACAGCGACCTGCGCCTGCCGGTGATGCTCTCCGGCACCATCACCGATGCCTCCGGGCGCACGCTGTCGGGACAGGTCACCGAAGCCTTCTGGAACTCGATCCGCCACGCGCGGCCCCTTGCGGTCGGCCTGAACTGCGCGCTCGGCGGCAAGGACATGCGTCCGTACATCGCCGAGCTGGCGCGCATCGCGGATTGCTATGTGTCCTGCTATCCGAACGCCGGCCTGCCCAATGCCTTCGGCGAGTACGACGAGCGCCCGGACGAAACCGCGGCGATCCTGCGCGAATTCGCCGACAGCGGTCTGGTCAACATCGTCGGCGGCTGTTGCGGCACGACGCCGCCGCACATCGCCGCGATCGCGCAGGCGGTCGCGGGAGTGAAGCCGCGTGAGCGCGCGACGCCGCCGCGCGCCTGCCGTCTGGCCGGCCTGGAGCCGCTGAACATCGGCGAGGGTTCGCTTTTCGTGAACGTCGGCGAGCGCACCAACGTCACCGGCTCGGCCAAGTTCCGCAACCTGATCAAGGCCGGCGACTACACGGCGGCCATCGCCATCGCCCGCCAGCAGGTCGAGGCGGGCGCGCAGGTGATCGACGTCAACATGGACGAGGGCATGCTCGACGGCGAGGCGGCGATGGTGCGCTTCCTCAACCTGATCGCGAGCGAGCCGGACATCGCGCGCGTACCGGTCATGATCGACTCGTCGAAGTGGGAGATCATCGAGGCGGGCCTGAAGTGTGTGCAGGGCAAGCCGATCGTCAACTCCATCTCGATGAAGGAGGGCGAGGCCAAGTTCATCGAGCAGGCGAAGCTGTGCCGCAAGTACGGCGCGGCGGCAGTGGTGATGGCCTTCGACGAACAGGGGCAGGCCGACACGCTGGAACGGCGCCAAGCGATCTGCGCGCGCGCTTACAAGATCCTGGTCGAGCAGGTGGACTTCCCGCCGGAAGACATCATCTTCGATCCGAACATCTTCGCCGTCGCCACCGGCATCCCCGAGCACAATCTCTACGGTCTGGACTTCATCCGCGCCGTGCGCTGGATCAAGCAGAACCTGCCGCACGCGAAGATCAGCGGCGGCGTGTCCAACGTTTCGTTTTCGTTTCGCGGCAACAACCACGTGCGCGAGGCGATCCACTCGGTGTTCCTGTTCCATGCGATCCGCGCCGGTATGGACATGGGCATCGTCAACGCCGGCGCGCTGCTGGTCTACGACGAGCTCGACCCGGAACTGCGCGAGCGCATCGAGGACGTGATCCTGTTCCGCCGCGAGGATGCCACCGAGCGCCTGATCGAGATCGCCGAGCGCTTCAGGGGTGAGAAGCAGCAAGCCCGGGGCGAGGATCTGACATGGCGCGAACTCGACGTGCGCGAGCGCATCAAGTACGCGCTGGTCAAGGGCATCGACCAGTACGTCGAGACCGATACCGAGGCGCTGCGCGCAGCGCTCGCCGCCGAGGGCAAGCGTCCGATCGAGGTCATCGAAGGCCCGCTGATGGACGGCATGAACGTGGTCGGCGATCTGTTCGGCGCCGGCAAGATGTTCCTGCCGCAGGTGGTCAAGTCGGCGCGCGTGATGAAGAAGGCCGTCGCCTACCTGATCCCGTTCATCGAGGCGGAGAAGAAACCCGAGGATGCGCAAAACGCCAAGGGCAAGATCGTCCTCGCCACGGTCAAGGGCGACGTGCACGACATTGGCAAGAACATTGTCGGCGTCGTGCTCCAGTGCAACAACTACGAGGTGATCGACCTCGGCGTGATGGTGCCGGCGCAGAAAATTCTCGACACCGCCAAAAGCGAGAACGCCGACCTGATCGGCCTGTCGGGCCTGATCACGCCCTCGCTCGACGAGATGGTGAGTTTCGCCCGCGAGATGCACCGGCAGGGCTTCACGATTCCGCTGCTGATCGGCGGCGCGACGACCTCGCGCGCGCACACCGCGGTGAAGATCGATCCGATGTATCCGCATGGCGTGGTCTGGGTCAAGGACGCCTCGCGCTCGGTGCCGACCGCGGCGGCCCTGTTGTCGCCAGAACTCAAGCCCAAGCTGCTCGCCGAGGTGAAGACGGAGTACGACGCCATCCGCGCGCGTCACGCCAACAAGGATCGGCAGGAGAAGTTCCTGCCGCTCGCAGCCGCGCGCGCCAACAAGACGCCGATCGACTGGAGCGGCTACCACCCGTTCCGACCGCGCATGCTGTTGCAACAGACCCGCGACGTCTGCGAAGGGCCGGCTTGCGAGCACGTGCATCACGGCCCCGCCGTGCAGTACGTGCGCGTGTTCAAGGACTACCCGCTGGCGGAACTGCGCGACTACATCGACTGGCAGCCGTTCTTCATCGCTTGGGAGCTCAAGGGCCGCTATCCGGACATTCTCAACAGTCCGGCCAGCGGCGAGGCCGCGCGCAAGCTGTTCGCCGATGCCAACGCGATGCTCGATCGGCTCATCGACGAAAAATGGCTGACCGCCGCCGGCGTGTTCGGCCTGTTCCCGGCGGCGCAGGTCGACGACGACGACATCGAGGTCTATGCCGACGAGGCGCGCACCCGAGTACTGACGCGTCTGCACGGGCTGCGGCAGCAGACCGTGCATCGCGAGGGCGTGCCGCATCGCTGCCTCGCCGACTACGTCGCGCCCAAGACTTCCGGCCTGCACGACTACATCGGCGCGTTCGCCGTCACCGCCGGGCTCGGTGTCGCCGAGAGGGTCCGCGCGTTCAGGCAGGCGCATGACGACTACAGCGCGATCCTGCTCGAATCGCTCGCCGACCGGCTCGCCGAAGCCTTCGCCGAACGCCTGCACCAGCGCGTGCGCAAGGAGTTCTGGGGCTATGTCGCCGACGAGAGGCTCGACAACGCCGCGCTGATCGACGAGCGTTACACGGGGATCCGGCCGGCGCCGGGCTACCCGGCCTGCCCCGATCACACCGAGAAGCGCACGCTTTGGCAACTGCTCGACGTCGAGCGCCACACCGGCATGCAGCTCACCGAGAGCATGGCGATGTGGCCGGGGGCCTCGGTGTCCGGCTGGTACTTCGCGCACCCGCAGGCGCAGTACTTCGTCGTCGGCCGCATCGACCGCGACCAGGTGCAGGATTACGCGCGGCGCAAGAACTGGGACCTGGCCACTGCCGAGAAATGGCTGGCACCAAATCTTGGCTATGATCCCGAAGACTGACGCGAAGCCGCGCGCGAGGGCGCGCCGATGAGCACTCCCGAACGCAAACACGACTGGCTCGAACCGCCCGAGTGGTGGAAGAAGTGGCGGCCATTGCGCTGGCTGCTCGGCGCGCTGCTGCTGGCCGGTCTGTGGGTGGCCGTGCAACCGCTGCTGCCCGAGCCGGCGCCGCAGGGCGCGATCGCCACCGTACCGGCCGCGCCCAGCCCGACGCCCGTGCCCGTCGTCGCCGCCACCCCCGATGCTGCCACGAGCCCGGGCGCCGAGGTTCAGCCCACGCCGGCGCCAACGCCGCACACCGGCCACGCCGCGACCGCGTCCGCAAGCGATACGGCAGCCGAGCCTCCCACCGAGCCTGTGGCCGCACGCGTGGCCGAGGACGAAGCAGAGGTCTACTTCGAGGAATCCCTCGGCGAGCCGGCGGCCGATTCCGAGCTCGCCGCCTTCACCCGCGTCGAGCCGGACCCGGTACGCCTGCTCGGCCCCTACCGCAGCTATGCGAGCGTCGACGAGGTCGTGTTCGATCTGGAACGCGCCGGCTTTGCGCCCATCGTCGAATCACGGCACCTGCCGGTGCGCAAGGACGTGCCGCCGCGCGATCTGGATACGGTGACGGTGATGCAGTACCGTCACTGGGACGTGCCCGGCCGATTGCAACTGCAGTTCTTCAACGACCGGCTCTACCAGACCGAGTTCGAACCCGAGGACCCGGCACGCTACCAGGCGGCGCAGCGGCGCGAGCTGCCACAGCTCGGGCGTGAGCCCTCGGGCCGCTCCGAGTACATCGCCGGTCATCTGCGCATCGCCAGCAGCCTGGACCTTGCGATCAGCGAAGTGGGCCGGCAGCTCGGCACGCGGCCGTTCCTGATCTGGCAGGACCGTCGCCTGGTGCGTCAGCGCGAGGAATGGGACCGGCGCTTCGCCGTGGCCGCCGTGCCGTAACCGTCGGCGGCTGCTGTGGACGGCCGCCGTTTCCCGTCCGAGCGCTGCGGCCACCCGCGTGACGCATGGCGCAAGCGAGCGATGGCTGCATCGCGGATGGCCGGCCGCAGCGGCGCGGCCTCACGCCCCTTGCGTGAACACCGGCCAGGTCTCGACGATACGGCCGGCGTCGTAGACGGCGAGGTCGCCGAACTGCAGGAACACGAACTCGCTCTGATGCGGACGGAAAAAGACGTGGTCACCGACACCGAGTTCGACCTCGGTCGAGCCGTTGTACAGATCCTGATTGGTCGAATGCCCCCAGATCGGATTGCGCTGCAACCCCGGCGGTGACACCGGCTCGGCGAGCCAGTAGCCACCGTAAAGGAAAAAGGCGCGCGCCGTATTCGGGTCCCAGGCGCGCATCAGGCCGGCCAGCGACTCGATGCCCGGGATATCGGTGCGCTCGAGCGCCTTGAGCACCGGCGTTGCGATGAAGCAGGCCGCTTGGTGATCGGCGAGCGTGGGCACGTCGAAGTCGGTGGGCATGACCAGCCCCGAGCCCATCGCCAGCTCGTTGCACGGCTCGCTGCCGTCGTACATCGCATAGGTGGTGCTGCCGCCGGCGTTGAGGGTCAGCGCGCCCGCATCGAAATCCGCGCCCAGGGTTTCGCGCACCGCCGCAAGCGCGTCGGCATAGCGCTGCATCGCCCGGGCGAGCGCGCCGCGCGGACCGCCGAGAAAGCCGGGAATCTTCGACGCATGCGCCTCGTAGCCCATCAGGCCAGAGAACTGCAGCGCCGGTTCGGCCAGCACCGCACGCAAGGCTTCGGCGAGTGCCTGCGCATCGCCAAAGCCGCCGCGGTGCAGGCCGACGTCGATCTCGAAGTTCACACGCAGCGGCCCCATCCCCTCGCCGGTGCGCGCGCGGGCGAGCTCGGCGTACTCCGTGATCCGCGTCGGCGTATCGACCAGCCATTCGATCTGCGCGGCGGCGTCGAAATCCAGGTTGCGGTGATGCGCGAAGAAGCGCTGCGCCGCACCGACCGGCATCGGCTTGCCGAGCAGCAGCCGCGCATCGGCCATGCGCTCGGCGATTAGGTTGAGAAACGGCTGGTGGAAGACCATCAGGCGGTCGGTGCCGGTGGCGCGGCGCACATGCTCGATCAGCGGCAGGCTCGGCAGCGACTTGGCGACGATGCGATAAGCAAAATTCGCCGGCAGATTCGCCTTGAGCCGGCCCAGATTGTGGTCGAGGCGCGCACGGTCGATCACCAGCGTCGGCCGCAGCAGGCCGGCCTCGGCCAGCGCCGACTGCAAGCCGAGAAAGTAGTCGTCGTGTGCGCCCGAACGTGCCCGTGGCTTGGCGGCGACCAGTGCGGCGAGCGGCGCGGCCACGGCGGCACCGATCAGCAGGCGGCGTCTGCGGTTCATGCGAGGCCGAACAACGTGCGCAGGTAGGGATTGAGCATGCGTCCCTCGGGGTCGAGCTCGGCGCGCAGCGCGAGGAAGTCCGCCCAGCGCGGATAGAGGCTGGCGAGCCGTGCGGCGTCGAGCGTGTGCATCTTGCCCCAGTGCGGACGGCCGTCGTAGGACTGGAAGATGGGCTCGATGTCGGCGAAATACGGCAGCGGGTCTTCGAGGTGATAGCGATGGATCGCGATCGAGCCCGAGACTTCGTGCCCCTGGAACGGGCTCAGCCAGGCGTCGTCGCCGCGCACGACGCGCAGCTCGATCGGGAAGAACTCGGCGTGATGGCGCGTCTCGATGCATTCGCGCACGCGGCGGAACGCCGGAATCAGCGCCTGCGCATCGAGGTGGTACTCCATCTCATTGAAGCGCACCTCGCGACTCGACGGGAAGATGCGGTACCAGAGGTCGACCGCGTCCTCGGGCGTAAGGTCCTGCGTCGCCAGGTCGAGCACGCGCCGGCGCAGACCCGGCCACCAGCTCAGCCAGTCGCGCGCTCGCTTGAGTTGCATCACCGCATCGTTGTCCTGCTCCTCGCCACGCGGCGAGATCGGCGCGTCGGTCGGATCGATGGCGATCGCGACCGCGGTACTGCAGAACGGCAGGTAGTACATCTCGAAGCTGTGATGCTGGCGCGTCAGTTCGTCGAAGCGCTCGAGCAGTTGCTCCAACGGTTCGAACCAGACGCGGCGCCGGAGCCGGTGGGTCGGCACGTTGCGCAGGGTCAGTTGCGTGATCACGCCGAGGCTGCCGAGCGAGACACGTGCCGCGGCGAACACCTGCGGGTTGCGCTCGGCGCTGCAGTCGAGCACCTCGCCGCGCGGCGTGACCAGGCGCAGACCGGTGACGTAGCTGTGCAGCGCGCCGAGGCCGCGGCCGGTGCCGTGCGTGGCGGTGGCGATCGCACCCGAGAGCGTCTGCGAGTCGATGTCGGGCATGTTCGCGAGCGCCTGGCCGATGGCGTCGAGCGCGGGGCCGACATCGCCCAAGCGCGTGCCAGCGCCGAAGCTCGCCGTGAGCGTCTCGGCGTCGTGCGCCAAAAGGCCGCTGAAGTTGCGCAGCGACAGCAGCGAGCCCGCGGTCGGCACCAGCGCGGTGAAGGAATGGCCGGCGCCGACCGGTCGGATCGGTGCCGGCGCGGATTTCAGCAGGCTTGCCAGTTCGTCCTCGCTTTGCGGGACGAGGCGCCGAGTCGGCAGCGCATGCAGATATCCGGACCAGTTCTGCCACGGCAGCAAGCGCTTGCCATCGGGGCCGGTGGTCGGTGTCGGCGCCTTGGGCATCTCGGCAGCGCCGCGATCGTCGCAGGCCGAAAGGCCAAGGCTGCCGGCAGCCGCGAGTGAAGCGATCAGAAAGTCCCTTCTGTTCATCGGTGCCGACTCATCATTTGCTCACTGCCCGGCCATGTAGCGGATCAGCGCGACAAAGTCGTCCTCGCTGCAATCCATGCAGGCACCGAGCGGCGGCATCCCGCGATAGCCGTTGATCGTGCGTTCGATCAGCACGTCCATGCCCAGGGCCAGCCGCGGTGCCCAGGCCTGCGCGTCACCGGCGGCCGGTGCGCCAGTGCGCGCACGCGGATCGTGGCAGGCGCGGCAGGTCTGCTCGTAGAGCCGGACCACCGCCGGGTCGGCCGGCGCGCCGGTCTGCGCTGCGGACTGCGCCGCCGGCGTAGCCTGCGGCGCAGACGGCGCCCGGTCGCAGGCAACCAGAAGCACCGCGCACGCCAACGGCAGCGATCCGAAACGTAGGCTCATCGTCGACATTCCCCTCGAGGTCGCGCCAGCTTACACCGGCCACGACCGATGCCAATTCCCCCACTTTTCCGAATTACATACTCCGGGTATGTTTTACGTCAATGGGGAAATCCGATCAGGCCGGTGGTGTCTCGGCGCGTTCCGGCGCCGTTTCGCGGCGCCGCCAGGCGCGCGGCACGCACACGCGCGAGCGGCTGCTGCGCGCAGCGGAGAAGCTTTTCGTGAAGCATGGCTTCGAGGCGGTCGGCATCGAGCGCATCGTCGAGGCCGCCGGCGTCACCAAGGGCGCCTTCTATCACCACTTCGGCGACAAGCTGGCGATCTTCCGTGAAGTGTTCGAGGCGATCGACCGCGAGATGGGTGAGCGCGTGCGTGCGCGCGCGCTCACGGCGGACACACCGCTCGGCATGGTGCAGCTCGGCATGCGCACCTGTTTCGAGCTGTGCGCGCAGCCGCGCTACGGGCGCTTGGTCTACGTCGTCGCGCCGGCGGCGCTCGGCTGGAAGGACTGGCACGAGGCCGATACGGCGATCGCGCGGCAGATCGTCGTCGAGGGTCTGCAGAACGCTGCGGCGCACGGCGAGCTCGCACCGGCTTCTCTGCCGGCGCTATCGACGCTGCTGCTCGGCGCGATCCTGCAGGCGGCGATCACCATCGCCACTGCACGCCGTCCGCGGCAGCTCGCCGCCGAGCTGGCCGATGAAACGGACCGTCTTTTGCTTGCACTGGCCGCGCAGGCCGCAAGAGCTCAACGAGAAAGACCACGATGATTCGCATAATGCTGGCTGCCACCGCCTTGCCCATGTGCCTGATCGCCGGCGCGGCACTTGCGCAGGGCGCCGAAGACGATGTGCTCGACGCACTCTTCGGTGAAGAAGCGGTCGTCG
Organism: Sinimarinibacterium thermocellulolyticum; assembly: GCF_040327995.1. Lineage (NCBI taxonomy): Bacteria > Pseudomonadati > Pseudomonadota > Gammaproteobacteria > Nevskiales > Nevskiaceae > Sinimarinibacterium > Sinimarinibacterium thermocellulolyticum. The sequence goes on from NZ_JBEPIJ010000015.1 coordinate 42,824, forward strand.
CCGATGCGGACGCGAAGCCCCGATCCGACGCGGGGAGCCCGGCCGCGGCCGAGACGATAGCGACCATCGACGTCGTGCCGCTGCAGGCGCAAACACCGGGCGCCGCGACGCCGGCACCGTCGCCGCGCGGGACCGCGATCGAGGAGATCGTCGTCACCGCACAGAAGAAGGAGCAGTCGCTGCAGGACGTGCCGATCTCGGTGACCGCGGTCGACGGCGCCTTCATCCAGATGATCAATGCGGCCGATCTGGCCGAGGTCGCGGCCTATGTGCCGAACGTGCGCATCGATGCCGACGATCTGGGCTCGCCGCAGCTGTTCATCCGCGGCTTCGGCACCAATGCCTTCAATCCGAGCTTCGAAAGCTCGGTGGGTTTCGTGCAGGACGAGATCTACTTCGGCCGGCCCGGCTACTTCACCGAATCGATGTTCGATGTCGATCGCGTCGAGGTGCTGCGCGGACCGCAGGGCACCCTGTTCGGCAAGAACACCATCGCCGGTGTGTTCAACGTCACCAGCAGGCGTCCGAGCGACGTCTTCGAGGCCGATGCGCGCTACAGCTACGGCAGCTTCGACGCGCACCGCATCGAAGGCGGCGCCGGCGGCATGGTCGCCGACTGGGGCGGCATCCGCGTAGCCGGCCTCTACCGCAGCGAGGACGGCGAGCTGTACAACGGCTTTCTCGATCGCGAGGAAGAAAAGCTGACGCAGAAGGCGGGGCGCATCAAGCTGCTGCTGTACCCGCTGCACGACCTGACCACGGAACTGACCGCGCAAGTCTCGGATACCGAGGCGGCGTTCTGGCCGTTCCAGTTGATGCTGCTCGACGACGACACGCGCAACTTCCTGCAGAGCTACGACCCGGACATCGAGGACGATCCCTACGACTTCAACACCTCGGCCGACACGCCCGGTTTCATCGAGAAAGGCTCCGAGACCGTGGCCCTCAACACGCGCTGGGATCTCGGGACCGTGGCCGGCGGCCTGCATGACAGCAGCCTGACGCTGGTGCTCGCCGGATCGAGGTTTCACATCGACCAGCTCAACGAGCTCGATGTCTCGCCAGCCGACATCGCCCGGCTCGACAACCACGAGGATCACGAGCAGTGGTCGGCGGAACTGCGCTTCGCCGCGCGTGCCGACAGCCTGTTCGGTCTCGGCCGCGAGATCGATTTCGTCGCCGGCGCGTTCTGGTACGAGTCCAGCTACACGCTGCTCGCACGCATCATGGCCGGCAGCGACCTCGGCGCGTACCTGCTGACCGACGACTTCCTGCAGCTCGCCAGCGGTTCCGGCATCAATCTGTTCGGTGCCATCGGACTGCCGGGCATCCCGCTGATCGGCGATCTGCTCGGCCCGGTGATCGGTGAGGACTTCTATCAGCTCGACTACGACCAGGATGTCTCCTCGCTGGCCTTGTTCGGCCAGGCCACCTGGTTTCTCAACGAGCGCTGGGCGATCACGCCCGGCATCCGCATCAACGCCGAGGACAAGACCGTGGATGCGCGCGGCACCCGGCACTGTACGCTCGACACGCTCGGTCTGCCGATCTGCGTGATGTCGCTGCTGCTCGGTGCGGAGAATTACGAGCGGCTCGATCTTGAGCGCGACGAGTCCGACGTCTCGCCGAAGTTCGTGATCCAGTACTTCGGCGATGGCGGCGTCAATCTGTATGCCTCGTACGCACGCGGTTACAAGAGCGGCGGCTACAACGCGCTGTCGTTCACCGGCGAGGATCTGGAGTTCGAACCCGAGAACGCCGAGACCTTCGAACTCGGCGTGAAGGCGACGCTGCTCGATCGCACGCTGCGCGTCAACGCCACGCTTTACGAAACACGCTTCGACAATCTGCAGGTGCTGGCCTTCAACGGCATCTTTTTCGATGTCAGCAATGCCGCGTCGGCGACTTCGCGCGGACTCGAAGCCGACTTCCTGTGGCTGACGCCGTTCGAACCGCTGCAGATCATGGGCTCGCTCGGTCTGCTCGATGCCGAGTACGACCGCTACAGCAGCGCACCGGCGCCGGTGCGCAATCCGCAGACCGGCGAGTTGCAGCTCGATGCCCAGCAGGACTTGAGCGGCCGGACCATCGCCTTCGCGCCCAAGGCGACGGCGACGCTGACGCCCATGCTCACCTTCCCCGTGTTCGGGCTGACCGGGCGTCTCGCCGCCGATGTGCTCTACCAGGGCGAACAGTTCACCGACACCGATCTCGATCCGGCGAGCCGCGTAGATGCGTACACGCGCTACTCGGCGCGCTTTGCGCTGTCAGACACGCGGGAGCGCTGGTCGATCACCGTCGGCGCCAACAACCTCACCGACGAGCGCGTACTCAACCAGGTGACCGACGCAACCTTCTTCCCCGGCACCTATTTCGCGCAGCAGGCCAGCGGCCGCCAACTCTATGCGGCGCTGAGCGTGCGCTTCGGCTCCTGATTCGAGGTGCGCGACGCCAGCCATGCGATCAGATCCTGCGTGACCTGATCGCGGCAGACATCGTTGAACAGCTCGTGGCGGGCATCGGCATACACATGCTGCGTCACGTCCCGCAATCCGGCGTCGCGATACAGCGTGGCGAGCGTGCGCGCGCCGGATTCGAACCGGCACGCCGGGTCGGCGGCACCGTTGAGCAGCAGCACCGGCAGGGTCTTGGGAATGCGCGCGAGTCGCCGTGCATCGCGCAACTGCCCGCCGGCTTCGAGCAGCTCGATCCACAGCGCCGCCGAGCAGCGAAAGCCGCACAGCGGGTCGCGCACGTAGGCGTCGACCTCGGCCGCGTCGCGCGACAGCCAGTCGAAGTCGGTGCGGGTGGGTTTGAAGTGGCGGTTGAAGGCCTTGAACGTGAGCGCCTCGGCGAGTGCGCTGCGATGCGCACCGCCCAAGAAGCGCGCTTCGATGCGCATCAGCAGCAGGCCGAGCGCGCGCAGCGGGCCCAGGTCCGCGGTGCCGGCCGAGAACACCGCACCGGCAAGGCCGCTGCCGTGCTCGAACAGATAGTGCTGCAGCAGGAAGGAGCCGCGGCTGTGCCCGAGCAAGACCAGCGGCACGTCGACGTGGCGCCGCTCGATCTCGCCGCGCAGCGCGTGGATCGCCGACAGCGAGAGGCGCCAGCCGTCACGGTCGGCGACGTGACCGAGCTCGGCGGCGTCGCGCACGCTGCGGCCATGGCCCGGCAGGTCCGCCGCGTACACCGCATGGCCGTGCGCGGCGAGCGCGCTGCCGAGCCGTGCATAGCGCGCGCCGTGCTCGGCCATGCCGTGCACGATCTCTACCGCCGCACGCGGCGCGGTCGTCGGCAGCCAGGCGTGCACGTACGCGCTGCGCCCGTGGCCGAGGTCGAACTGGAATTGCGTGCTGCCCACGTGTAAAACGACTCCCGCCGGGTTTGGCGCCGAGCGCCATCGCGGCGCAGTGTCGCACAGGTAGAGGAGCACGCAGATGACGGTGTTGCTGGCGATCGACCAGGGTACGACGAGCACGCGCGCCATCGTGTTTGCGCCCGACGGCGGCAAGCGCGCGGTCGCGCAACGCGAGCTGCCGCAGCATTTTCCGAAGCCGGGCTGGGTCGAGCACGACGCCGAACAAATCTGGGCCGATACCGTCACCTGCGTGCGCGATGCGCTCCGGCAGGCGGGGCTCAAGGCCGGCGACGTCGCCGCCATCGGCATCACCAACCAGCGCGAGACCGCGGTGATCTGGGACCGCGCCAGCGGCAAGCCGATCCACCACGCCATCGTCTGGCAGGACCGGCGCACCAGCGCGTTCTGCCAGCAGCATCAGGACAAGAGCGAGTGGCTCGCACAGCGCACCGGCCTGCTGCTCGACCCGTACTTTTCGGCGACCAAGATCGGCTGGCTGCTCGATCACGTCGACGGCGCCCGTGCGCGCGCCGAAAAGGGCGAGCTCGCGTTCGGCACCATCGATAGCTGGCTGCTGTGGCAGCTCACCGGCGGCAAGGCGCATGTCACCGACGCCACCAATGCCTCGCGCACCGCGCTGTTCAATCTGCGCACGCAGGACTGGGACGACGAACTGCTCGATTTCTTTGGCGTGCCGCGTGCTCTGCTGCCGCAGGTGCTCGACACTGCCGCCGACTTTGGCACGACGCAAGCCGAGCTGTTCGGTGGCGGCATCGCGATCGGCGGCGTCGCCGGCGACCAGCAGGCGGCGACGATCGGCCAGGCCTGTTTCACGCCCGGCATGATCAAGTCGACCTACGGCACCGGCTGCTTCATGGTGCTGAACACCGGCGACGAGCTGAAGCGGTCCAAGCACCGGCTGCTCAGCACCGTCGCCTACCGGCTCGAAAACAAGCCGACCTTTGCGCTCGAAGGCAGCATCTTCGTCGCCGGCGCGGCGGTGCAGTGGCTGCGCGATGCCATGCACCTGATCAAAGCGGCCGGCGAAACCGAGCGCCTGGCGCGCTCGATCGAGGATACGCAGGGCGTGTATCTGGTGCCGGCGTTCACCGGCCTGGGCGCGCCGTACTGGGACCCACAGGCGCGCGGCGCCGTGTTCGGCCTGACCCGCGACACCGGCATCGCCCACATCGTGCGCGCGGCGCTCGAATCGGTGGGCTACCAGACGCGCGATCTGCTGCGCGCGATGGAACAGGACGCGGTGTCGCCCACCGAGCTGCGCGTGGACGGCGGCATGGTCGTCAACGACTGGCTCACGCAATGTCTCGCCGACATCCTGCAGATTCCGACCGTGCGGCCGCGGACGGTGGAGACCACCGCGCTCGGCGCCGCCTTCGTCGCCGGCCTGCAGGTCGGCGTCTACGGCTCGCTCGACGACATCGCCAAGCTGTGGCAAGCCGAGCGCCGCTTCGAGCCGAAGATGGACCGTGCGCGCGCGGATGCGCTCTACGCCGGCTGGCAGGACGCGGTGCAGCGCGTGCGAACCTAGCACGCAAGCTGCGCAAGCCGTGGACATCCATGTCCCCGACTTGCCGCAGGCAAGGGCTTCATCGCTGCAGCAGGACTTCGATTTCCAGCGCCAGATCGGCGCGGCAGATCTCGCCTTCGAGCACGCAGAGTTCGGTGGCCGGCAACAGCGAGCGCACCGTCGGCTGCACGCTCGCCCAGATCGCCGCGTCGCGCACGAACAGCTTGGTGCTGGCAGCGCCCCAGGTATCGGCGCCCGCGTCGCGGCGCAGTTGCCGCAGATTTTCGAGCGTTTCGCGCAACTGCCGTTCGGCGTCGCCCGGGTGCGCGGTTTCGTGTCCGACGACGCTGGCGGTGCCGGAGACGATCAGGTCGGCGCCGTTGGCCCAGTCGAGACGGCGCGCGCGCGAAAAGCTCGGGCTGCGCGGACCGTACTGGCGCGGGTAGCGAAAGGCGCTGACCTGACGCGGATTCTCGATCTGCAGGCCGGGTTGGCGCGCGCCGAGCACGTAGACGAGCAGCGCGTCGCCGCCGGTGCCGATCGCCGTGGCCGCCGGCAGCCGGGCCTCGAAGCCGGGCTCGGCGGACAGCACGTCGTGGCGGCCGAGCACGAACTGGCGGTAGCGCTCCTCGTCGCCGTTGCCGCGCTCGGCATTGCGGTGAATGTCGCCGATGTAGTTCCAACTGCGCACCCAATGCCAGCCGCGGCGCCGCGCGAAGAACGCGGTCAGTTCGGCATAGGCAGCGGCGGTGGCGCGACGCGGGTCGCGCATCGCGCTGCCGTCGACACGCAACTGTGCGAACAAGATGGCCGCGCCCTGGGCGTAGGCGATACGCCCCTCGTGACCGCAGTGCACCGCCGAGTCGGTCTCCCACAGTTCCACCGCGGGGCCGGATAACACCGGCAGCGGCACGTGGATGCGCCGCGGATCCTCATCCGCGGTGATCGCCGCTGCGTGGACCACGCAGGCCAGGGTGTGGTCGCCGAGCCGGGGCGGCGCCTGCGTGAGCGTGCGCAGACGATACGGCCGCGGGATGGGGGGCGGGGACATGACCAAAGGCGACGCCAGGCGGGCGGCATGGAGCGGGCCGTTATTGTATCGACGCGCCCGCTCGCCTCCGCGATGCGAGCAGGGCGATCGGCAACGCCGCGTGTGCCCGGTGAGCGCGCGGGGGTTCTTGCGCGAGCGCGCCTCTGGGCGTCGGGAAAGGCCCCGGGTGGTCAGTGATGTGCCGGTCGCGGCGCCTGCAGCGCCGGGCGCTCGCCGGTCATGCGTCCGAGCCGCGCGTCCTTGCGTGCCCAGATGCCGTTGACCCAGCTCTGGAAGCGCTGGCGGAATTCGGCGTCGTGCTCGTAGTCGCCGTGCATCAGGTCCTGCGGGATGGCCAGCAGCTCAGCGTGGATGGCGAGCTGGTCTTGTTCGCCGCAGGCGAAGCTCCACAGCAGCGGCTTGCGCGTCGGCCGGTAGGCGATGGTGACGTCGACGATGCCGGCGAACTGCTCGCCCATGGCGTTGAGCGTGAAGCTCAGACCCGCGGCCTTGGGCCGCAGCAGATGGCGATACGGCGACTGGCGCTCGATGCGCTTGGTTTCAGTGAAGCGCGTGCCTTCGAGGAAGTTGATCACCGTGACCGGCTCGGTCTTGTATAGCTCGCAGGCGCGACGCGTGGTCTCCAAGTCTTGGCGGCGCAGCTCCGGATGGGCTTGCAGGGCCTGTCGGCTGTGCCGGCGCATGAACGGAAAGTCCATCGCCCAACAGGCCAGACCGATCACCGGCACGTACCGCAGCTCCCACTTGAGGAAGAAGCGCGGAAATGGCGCGCGGGCGTGCAACAGATCGAACAGCACCACGATGTCGGCCCATGACTGGTGGTTGCAGATCACCAGGTAGTTCTTGTTCGGCTCGAGGCGTGCGCGCAGGTCGATCTCCCAGTGTTCGGCATGCAGCAGCCGGTAGAGCAGCTTGTTGTTGCGCACCCAGTTGGTCGCGATCCAGATGCAGTAGCGGGAACAGCCGCGTTGCAGCGGGGGGTGCGGAACGAGCTTGAGCAGGATCGCCGGCAGCAGCAGCACGAAACAGGCGACCATCCAGCCGACCATGACCACGACGGTGAGAATGCCCGTGATGCTGGGGGGGAAGATCACCGAAAACATCAATGCCTCCTCGCGGGTTCAGCCACAGCTCAAGCGTGATAGGCGGGACTGAGCGCGCGCACCGCCTCGACCATCGCCGCCGCATGCTCCGGCGGCGTCTGCTGCAGGATACCGTGGCCGAGGTTGAATACGTGCCCCGGGCCCTTGCCGTAGCTCGCCAGTGCGCGGGCGACCGCGGTTTCGATGCGCGCCGGGTCGGCCAACAGCCAGGCCGGATCGAGATTGCCCTGCAAGGCCACACGCTCGCCCACGCGCGCGCGCGCCGCGCCCAGATCGGTGGTCCAGTCGAGGCCAAGCGCATCGCAGCCGGTTTCGGCCATCGCTTCGAGATGCTGACCGCCGTTCTTGGTGAACAGGATCACCGGCGTGTCCGGCGTCACGCGCTTGAGGTGCTCGACGATGCGCGCCATCGGTTCGAGCGAGAACCGCAGGTAATCGGCCGGCGACAGTACGCCGCCCCAGGTGTCGAAGATCATCAGCGCGTCGGCGCCGGCGCGTTGCTGCGCTTCGAGATACAGGCTCACCGCGGCGGCGAGCTTGGCGAGCAGGCTGTCGAGCGCCTCGGGCGTGTCGTAGGCCATGCGCTTGATCGTGAGAAAGTCGGTGCCGCCGGCGCCTTCGACCATGTAGGTCGCCAGCGTCCACGGGCTGCCGGAAAAGCCGATCAGTGGCAGGCGCGAACCGAGCGCGCTGCGGATCGTGCGCACCGCGTCCATCACGTAGCGCAGCTCGGTTTCCGGGTCGGGCACGCCCAGCGCCTCGATCGCGTGCGCGTCGCGCAGCGGATGCTCGAACACCGGGCCCTCGCCTTCGACGAAGTGCAGGCCCAGGCCCATCGCGTCGGGCACGGTGAGGATGTCGGAGAACAGGATCGCGGCGTCGAGGCCGTAGCGCTCGAGGGGCTGCAGCGTGACCTCACAGCACAGCTCGGGATTGCGGCACAGGCTCAGGAAGTCGCCGGCCTTGGCGCGCGTGGTCCGGTATTCCGGCAGGTAGCGCCCGGCCTGGCGCATCATCCACACCGGCGTGCGGTCGACGGGCTGACGCCGGAGCGCGCGCAAGAATCGGTCGTTTTCAAGGTGCATGGCGGCAAGCTCAACCGGCGGCGCCCAGACGCGCCTGAACCGCTTGCGCGATCTCGGCCTGGATCGCGAGCGCCGTCGCGCGCGGATCGGCCGCGTCGCGGATCGGGCGGCCGACGACGAGATAGTCGGCGCCGGCCAGGATCGCGGCGGCGGGCGTCATGATGCGCTTTTGATCGGCCTCGATCCGGTTCTCCACGGGGCGGATGCCCGGCGTCACACAGATCAGCTCACGCGGCGCCTCGCGGCGCAGGCGCTCGACTTCGAGGCCCGACGAGACGACCCCGTCGCAGCCCGCCGCAAGCGCGCGGCGTGCGCGCGACAGCACCAAGTCGGCCACGTCGCAGTCGAAGCCGAGATCGTTCAGATCGCCCTGATCGAGGCTGGTCAGCGCGGTGACCGCGAGCACCTTGAGCGCGCCGGTTTTGGCCCGCGCCGCCGCTTCCATGATCGACTGGTTGCCATGGACGGTGCACAAGTCCGCGCCGCGCTCGGCGAGGTTCTTCACGGCGCGCGCGACCGTCTCCGGGATGTCGAAGAACTTCAGGTCGACGAAGACTTTCTTGCGCTCGGCCTTGAGCCAGTCCAACAGCTCGAAAAAGCCGCTCGCCATCGAAAGCTCCAGCCCGATCTTGTAGAAACGCACCGCATCGCCGAGCGTGTGTACCTGCGCGCGCGCGGCGTCGGCGGTGGGGACGTCGAGGGCGACGATGAGCCGTTCTTGGTCGGGGATCGTGTTCAAGCGTTCAGTATCCGGTGAACAGAAAGTCGATAGCAGCGAGTATTTCGTCGCGCCGATCGGACAAGTCGGCAACCACCTCGGTCAGTTCGCGCTCATCGAGCGCGCCGAGGTCTGAGAAAGACGCAACGACTTCCACACCGTCGATGCTCAACTCGATATTCAACCGCGAGTACAGCTTCTCGTAGCCGCTCCTGCGCGCCAGCGGTACGACGACGCGCGAAGCCGTCGTCACCAGGTTTTTGACTGCACGTCGAGCAGGAACGGGACTTCGCCGCGACTGGGCCGCCGATTGCGATAGACCTTGTACTGGGCCATTCGCGTCAGAACGCGAGCAGGTCCTTGTTCAGCATGCCGTCGCGCTCGATGCGGCGCCGGTGGTACTCGATGGCCTCGCGGTTCTCCTCCTGCCAGCGCCTCGCTGCCTCTTCGCGTTGCCGTTGCAGCAGGGTTTCTTCGAGAACCTGCGATGGATTCGGCTTGGCCTTGCGTGCGTACTGCACCAGGTCAGCCCGTACGGTCAGGTTCAGTCGCTGCTTCGTCGTCGAGGCCGTCATGCCGTGCTCCGTGCGCATGCTCATGCGCATGGTAAGGCGCATTCAGAACTGGCGCAAAGCTTCGTCGAGCTTCGCCGCCGTCGGTGCGCCCTGCGCCCGCAATTCCTGCGCGAACAAGGCGATACGCCATTCCTCCAGCACCCAGCGTGCCGGATGCAAGGGCGCGGGCAAGCGGGCCGCGAGCGGTGCGAGCTGGCGGGTCAGCTCCTCGTCGCGGCCTGGCTTGTTGGGCAGGCGTTCCAGGCGCACGTCGATCGCGCGCAGGTACAGCGCGATGCGCGGCCACTGCGCATCCGGAATCGCGGCGACGAAGCCGGGCGCGAACAGGCTGTCGAGCTGGCCGCGCAGATCGGCGAGCGAGGCCGGCCAGCGTTCGCCGAGTGCGCGCAGGCGCGCGCGCAGCTCGCGCGCCTTGTTCAGCCAGTTCTGCACATCGTCGAGCCGCCGCTGCGCATCGATCGAGAACGCGCCGCGGCCTTCGAGCGCCGTGATGAAGGCCGCACGCGAGCGCGGCACGTCCGCGCGCAGCAGCACGGCATCGGCGCTGCGCTCGGCGAGCGCCCGGGTGATCGCATCGAGGTCGAGCGAAAAGGCCGGCGCGAGCAGGCCGAGCGTGCTGCGCACGCGCTTGCCGAGATCGCGCACGCGATCGGCCATGCGCAGCAAAAGCAGCGCGCGCACGCCCAGGCGGTGCGCCGTCGCGGCCGCATCGGCGGATTCGAACAGCCGCAGGGCTATGCCTGCGCCGTCCGCCGCAAGGCCCGGCCAGGCGCGTGCGCCGGAGGCGAGTTGCACATGCTCGGGCAGGTCTTCGAAATCCCAGTCGCTGATGTCGCGACGGCGCCAGCGTGCCAGCGCCGGATCGGCTTCGGCGGCGCGGTTGAGCGCGTTGCGCGCGGCATCGCGATGACGGTGCTGCAGGCCGTGGAGCGAGTCGGCGCTGCCGAGGATCGCGCCCTTGGCGTCTTCGAGCTGGAAGCGCGGACGCAGATGCGGATCCAGCCGCTCGGGGTCGAAATCCTCAGGCGCGACGGCGACGCCGGTCATCGCCGTCAGTGCCGTACACAAGCGCGCGAGCAGATCGCCGCCGTGCGGTTCGAGCCGCGCCGCGGCCGCGCGCGCGAACTCGGCGGCCGGCGTGAACGCGCGGCGCTGACGGTTCGGCAGCGTGCGGATCAGTCCTTCGATCTTCGCCGCGATGAGGCCCGGCACCAGCCAGTCGAAGTCCTCGGCGCGCAGTGCGTGCAGCTGCGCCAGCGGGATGTGGAAGGTGACGCCGTCGTGCTCGGCGCCCGGATCGTGGTGGTAGGACAGCGCGATGCGTACGCCGTGCACGTCGAGGTGATCGGGGAACTGGTCCTCGATGTCGGTCGACGCCCCGGGTCGCAGCGCGTCGGCCTCCTGCATCGTCAACCGCGCGGTCCAGGACGGCTCACGCAACAGCCTCTTGAGTGCGGCCGTTGTACAGATCTCGGCAGGCAGGCGCGCGTCGTAGAAGGCGAACAGTTGCGCTTCGTCGGCGAGCAGATCGGGGCGGCGCAGCCGCGCCTCCTTGTCGCGGATCGCGTCGATGAGGCGCAGGTTGTGTTCGAGGAAAACCGGCTTGCGCGCCATGCGGCCGCCGACCAGCGCCTCGCGGATGAAGATCGCGCGTGCCTCGGCGGGATGCGTGGAGCCATAGTGGCAGGGCCGCGTCATCAGCGGCAGGCCGAGCAGCGTCAGATGCTCGAGCGCGGACACCTCGCCGCGCTCGACGTTCCAGGCCGGGTGCAGCAGGCGGCGCTGGATCAGATGGCTGCCGACTCGCGCGAGCCAATCGGGCTCGATCGCGGCATTGGTGCGCGCGTACAGCCGCGAGGTCTGCGCGAGCTGCGCGCTCATGATCCACGGCGGGGACTTTTTCGCCAGCGCCGAACCCGGGTGCACGACGAAGCGCCGGCCCTTGGGCCCCTGGTACTCGCCGGTCTCCGGCACTTTCTGGCCGATGTGATCGATCAGGCCGGCGAGCAAGGCCTGGTGGATAGGCGCGTACTGGGCATCGAGCGATTCGACGGTCCACGGCGGTTGCGCCGCCTCGGCCGATACGCCGAGCAGCTCGACGATCTGCCGGTGCACCGCCTCCCACTCCTCCATGCGCAGAAAGGACAGGTAGTGCTCGCGGCACAGCTTGCGCAACTGCCGGTTCGAGTGCGCGGCACTCCATTCGCGCCAGCGCTGCCACAGCAGCAGCAAGGACAAAAAGTCCGAACGCGGGTGTCGCCACTGCGCGTGCTTTTGTCGTGCCGCATCCTGCGCGTCCGCCGGTACCTCATGCGGATCCTGCACCGACAGTGCCGCGGCCAGAACGAGGATCGCGGCACGCGCGACGCCGTCGCGTCCGGCCAGCGCGATGCGGGCGATGCGCGGATCCAGCGGCAAGCGCGCGATCTCACGGCCCAGCGCGGTCAGGCGGCCGCCTTCGTCGAAGGCGCCGAGGATCTTGAGCACGCGCTGCGCCTCCGCCACGTGCCGGCCCTCGGGCGCATCGACCCACGGAAACTCATCGATCCGCCCCAGGCCGAGCGCGGCCATCTGCAGCATCACGCCGGCGAGATTGGCGCGCTTGATCTCCGGATCGGTGAACGGCGGCCGCGCCGCGAAATCGTCCTGCGCGTAAAGCCGCACGCAGATGCCGGGACCGAGCCGTCCGCAGCGGCCGGCGCGCTGGTTGGCGGCGGCCTGCGAAATCGGCTCGATATGCAGCTGCTGCACGCCGGTGCGCGGCGCGTAACGGCTGATGCGCGCGGTTCCGCTGTCGATCACATAGCGAATGCCCGGTACCGTGAGCGAGGTCTCGGCGACGTTGGTCGCGAGCACGATGCGCGGCCTTTGGCCGCGGGTGAAGACCTTGTCCTGCGCACTCGCGGCCAGGCGCGAGTACAGCGGCAGGATCTCGGCGTGCGCAAATCGCGCAGAGAGCACACGCGCGGTGTCGTGGATCTCGCGCTCGCCGGGCAAGAACGCGAGGATGTCGCCCGCGGCCGTCCCACGCCACAAGGATTCCGCGGCATCGGCGATCGCAGCTTCGAGATCGCCGTCGTCGCCGATCGGCTGGTAGCGGACGTCCACCGGATGGGTGCGGCCGCCGATGCGCAGGATCGGCGCATCGTCGAAATGCCGCGACAGGCGCTCGGGATCGAGCGTTGCCGAGGTGACGATCACTTTCAGATCGGGCCGCTGCGGCAGGATGCGCTTGAGCCAGCCAAGCAGAAAGTCGATGTTGAGGCTGCGCTCGTGTGCCTCGTCGATGATGATGGTGTCGTAGGCGTCGAGCGCGTGATCGCGCGTCAGCTCGGCGAGCAGGATGCCGTCGGTCATCAGCTTGATCAGCGACTGCGCCGACACGCGCCGGTCGAAGCGCGTCTCGTAGCCGACCAGATCGCCGAGCGGGGAACCGAGTTCCGCAGCGATGCGCTGGGCGACGCTGCGTGCGGCGAGGCGCCGCGGCTGGGTGTGGCCGATCAGGCCGCGCATGCCGCGCCCGAGTTCGAGGCACAGCTTCGGCAACTGCGTGGTCTTGCCCGATCCGGTCTCGCCACAGACGACGACGACCGGATGCGCGCGGATCGCATCGAGCAGTTCCTCGCGCGCCTGCGAGACCGGCAGTTCGGCCGGATAGTCGATGCGCGCGGGCCGCAGGCGCTGGCGGTTGTCGGCGCGCAGCAGCGCCTGTTCGAGATCGCGCGCAAAGCGTGCGCCGTCCAAGCGCGGCGGCCGTGCGCGCGCGAGCTGCGCAGCCAGACGCGCGACATCACGCTGCAGCAGCCTGTCCTTCGCTGCCGCGAGCTGTCCGCGCAGCGCCTCGAGATCCATCAGCGGGAGCGGGTCAGTCGGCGCCGCTGGCCGGCGCGACGCCCGGCTGCCCGATACCAAGCCGTGCTTCGAGTTCCGCCATGCGTGCTTCGAGCGCAGCGACGCGCTCGCGCAGCGCGACGATTTCGTCGTTCGCGGCCGCGGCGCTGCGGGGACTGATCGGCGCCGCCGCATCGGCGGTGGGCGCGCCGCATAAAAGGTGCGCCCAGCGCGTCGCCGACTGCCCGGGGGCGCGGGCGAGCTCGGTCACCAGCGGCTGCGCGCGGTCGGCGAGATCGGCGAGCGCACGACGCACGCCGTCGAGGTCTCTGGGGCCGTTGAGCGCCTCGGCATGCGCGCGCAGCTCGGCCAGCGTCTGCGCACCGCGCAGCATCAGTGCGACCAGCACCGCCTGCGTCTCGGGCTTGAGCAGCATCTGGTGTTGGAACTGATGGCGCCACTTCTGCGCGCGTGCTGAGGCGTTGTCGCGCATGACGAGCCGGCGCGCTTCGAGACTGTGCAGCGCGTGGCCGACCTCGCCCTCGGTCAGGTTCATCACCGGATGGCGAGAGGTCTTCTGGTTGGCCGCGAGCATGATGGCGTTGACCGTCATCGGGTAGTACTGCGGCGTCATGATCGATTTTTCCACCAGCACGGCGACGACGCGTGCCTCGGAGATCGACAGCGAAAGCTCGGACATGGATAGCGCAAGCCAGAACGGGGCGCTAACGATACAGATAGTCGCGCGTCAGCGGCAGGCGGTCGTTGCGATGCGCGAGTTGGGCCTGGAAGACGACGAGATCGCCGTGGATGAAACTCGCCTCCGACGCGAGCAGGTAGAAGTCCCACATGCGGCGGAAGCGAGCGTCGAGCGTCGGCGGCAGCTCGGCGCGCTCAAAACGGCGCTGCCACTCGGCGAGCGTGCGCGCGTAGTGGCGGCGCCAGACTTCGAGGTCGCACAGCACCAGGCCGCTGGATTCGATCGCCGGCAGGATTTCCGAGGCCGCGGGAATGTAGCCGCCGGGGAAAATGTACTTGCGGATCCATGGATTGCCCACGCCCGGCGGAGAGCTGCGGCCGATGGTGTGCAGCAGCGCGCTGCCGTCCGGTTTGAGCAGGGTTGCCAGCTTCGCGAAGAACGTCCGGTACTGCGGTCGGCCCACGTGCTCGAACATGCCGACGCTGACGATGGCGTCGTAGCGGCCCTGGGTCTGCCGGTAGTCCTCTAGGCGGAACTCGACGCGATCGGCGAGGCCGCGCGCACGCGCGCGTTCACGGGCGAGGTCGAGCTGCGCCTGCGAGAGCGTGATGCCGGTGACGCGGGCGCCGTGATGCGCGGCAAGGTAGAGCGCGAGACTGCCCCAGCCGCAGCCGATGTCGAGCACCGCACTGTCGGGCGAAAAGTCGAGCTTGCGCGCGATCAGCGCGCACTTTTCCTGCTGCGCCTGTTCGAGGCTCATCTCGGCGCGTGCGAAGTAGGCGCAGGAGTAGTGCAGATCGGCGTCGAGGAACTGCCGGTACAGGGCATCGTCGAGATCGTAGTGGTGCGCGACGTTGCGGCGCGCGCGCAGCGGTGTGTTGAATTCCTCGATGCGCGCGCGCAGATGCCGCCAGCGCGAACCGCGGCGGCGCGCTTCGAGCCATGCCCAAAGGCGCGTGGCGACGGCGAGCACCTCGCGCAGCGTGCAGCCCTCGGGCGTCCACTCGCCGTCCATCCAGGCTTCGCCGAAGCGCAGCGCGGGGTTCCACAGCATGCGCCGCAGCACGCCGGCGTCGCGCAGCCGCAGTCGCACGCGCGGCACGCCCCGGCCGAGGGTCCACACGCGTCCGTCCGTGGTCGCGAACTCGATGCACCCCTGCTCGAATCCGCGACCGAGGTGATCGAGGAGGGCTTGCACGCGCCCTGTTTTACGACGGCGCGTGTGCGCGGACAAGTCTCAGCGACGCGCGGCGAGCCCCACGCGCAGCACGCGACCGTCGGCCTCGTCGGTGAGCAGGTACAGATCGCCATCGGGCCCCAGGCGCACGTCGCGGATGCGCTTGTCGAGGCCTTCGAGCAGGCGTTCCTCGTGCACGACCGTCTCGCCGTCGAGCACCAGGCGCACGAGCTGCCCGAACTTCAGCGAGCCGACGAACAGATTGCCCCGCCACGGCCGGTGGCGCTCGGCGGTGTAAAACGCCATGCCGCTCGGCGCGATCGACGGCACCCAGTAGTGGATCGGCTGCTCCATGCCCGCGGCGGCGCTGATGCCCTCACCGATCGTCGCGCCCGAGTACTCGCGCCCATAGGTGATCACCGGCCAGCCGTAGTTACGCCCCGGGTATGCCACGTTGATCTCATCGCCACCGCGCGGGCCGTGCTCGTGCAGCCACAGCCTGCCGGTCTGGGGATGCAGTGCCGCGCCCTGGGCGTTGCGATGGCCGTAGGACCAGATCTCGGGTAGCGCATTCTCGCGTCCGGCGAAGGGGTTGTCCTCGGGCACCGAACCATCGCTGCGCAGACGGATCACCTTGCCCAGATGCGTCTGCAGATCCTGCGCGAGCTCACGGTAGTTCCCGCGATCGCCGAGCACCAAGAACAGATGAGCGTCCGGCGTGAACACGATGCGGCAACCGAAATGATGATGCGTGTCCTTGGCCGGCATCTGCCGGAACACCGGCGTGACCTCTGCCAGCGCGTCATCGGTGAGGCGCGCGTGCGCCAGCGTTGTGCCGCTCACCGCGCCGCGCGGCTCGGCATAACAGAACCAGATCCGCCTTGAGGCCTGGAAGTCCGGCGAGAGCACCACGTCGAGCAGCCCCCCCTGCCCGCGGGCATGAACATCTGGAACGTTCTTCAGCGGCGCCGACAGGCGCCCGTCCGCGGTGACGATGCGCATGCGTCCCGGCCGCTCGGTGACCAGCATGCGACCGTCTGGCAAGAACGCCAGCGCCCAGGGGTTTTCCAGGCCGCGCGCGACCTCGGTGACGAGGACAGGGCCCAGTTCGCTGTCGAAGCTGCGCGTCTTGTGCGCGGTGGCGCTGCCGCTGAAAAGGACGAGCGCGGCGAGGATGAGCGGGCGTAGATGTGACATGGCGGCTCCGGCACGGGCGGTCCAGGCTTCGACCCGAGGCCGCGCAAAGCGTTCCTAGACGCCCAGATAGTCGAGGATGCCCTCGGCGGCCTCGCGCCCCTCGAAGACCGCGGTGACGACGAGGTCCGAACCCCGGACCATGTCGCCGCCCGCGAAGACCTTGGGGTTCGCGGTCTGGAACTTGTGCTTGGCGAGCACCGCGCCGTTGACTTTGACACGGCCGTCCTCGTGCAGGGCAAGGCCGTGTTCGGCGAACCACGGCGCCGGACTCGGCTTGAAGCCGAAGGCGATGATCACGCGGTCGGCCTCGATGACTTCCTCCGAACCCTCGACGATTTCCGGCTTGCGGCGGCCGCGCGCATCGGGCTTGCCGAGCTGGGTGGTGACCAGCTTGACACCCTCGACCTTGCCGTCGCCGACGATCGCGACCGGCTGGCGGTTCCACAAGAACTCCACGCCCTCTTCCTTGGCGTTGGCGACTTCGCGGCGCGAGCCGGGCATGTTGGCCTCGTCGCGGCGATACGCGCAGACCACGCTCTCGGCGCCCTGGCGAATCGCGGTACGGTTGCAGTCCATGGCCGTGTCGCCGCCGCCCAGCACGACGACGCGCTGGCCTTTGACGTGGTAGGCCGCGTCCTCCGGCTTGGCCTCACCGAGCATGCCGTTGACGTTGGCGATGAGAAACGGCAGTGCCTCGAACACGCCCGGCATATCCTCGCCGGGGAAGCCGCCTTTCATGTAGGTGTAAGTGCCCATGCCGAGGAACACTGCGTCGTAGTCCTTGAGCAAGCGATCGAACGCGAGGTCCTTGCCGATCTCGATGCCGAGCCGAAACTCCACGCCCATGCCTTCGAGAATCCGGCGCCGCGTCTTGACCACGTCCTTTTCCAGCTTGAACGGCGGAATGCCATAGGTCAGAAGGCCGCCGATCTCGCGATACTTGTCGAACACGATCGGCTTGACGCCGTTGCGCGCGAGCACGTCGGCACAGCCCAGGCCCGCGGGCCCGGCGCCGACGATGGCGACGCGCTTCTTGGTCCATTTGACCTTGGACGTGTCGGGCCGCCAGCCTTGCTTGAGCGCCTCGTCGGTGATGTACTTCTCCACCGCACCGATGGTCACCGCGCCGAAGCCGTCGTTGAGCGTGCAGGCCCCTTCGCACAGACGATCCTGCGGACAGACGCGGCCGCAGATTTCCGGCAGCGAGTTGGTCGCATGCGACATCTCCGCCGCCGCGAACAGATTGCCCTCCTCGACTAGCTTGAGCCAGTTGGGGATGAAGTTGTGCACCGGGCACTTCCACTCGCAGTACGGATTGCCGCAGGCGAGGCAGCGGCCGGCCTGCGCCTTGGCCGCCTCTGGCTGGAACTGCCCGTAGATCTCGCGGAAGTCGTGGATACGCACTTCGACCGGCGACTTCGGCGGATCCTGGCGCGGCAGGTCGAGAAACTGATTGACGTTCTTTGCACCCATGTCTGTGTCCTTCAGGCGGCGGCGCGCACCGAGTCGATCAATGAGCCGATCTCGGCGGCACGCGGCTTGACCAGCCAGAACTTGCCGACGAAGTCGGCCCAGTCCGACAGGATCTGCTGCGCCCACTTCGAGCCGGTGACCTTGGCGTAGTCGGTGACGAGATTGCGCAGATAGTGCTCGTGCGCTTCCATCGACTCCGAGACCACGCGGTGGATGTCGATGAGCTCGTGGTTGTAGCGATCGACGAAGTTGCGCTTCTCGTCGAGCACGTAGGCGAAGCCGCCGGTCATGCCGGCGCCGAAGTTCACCCCCGTGCGCCCCAAGACGACGACGACGCCGCCGGTCATGTACTCGCAGCCGTGATCGCCGCAGCCTTCGATGACCGCGTGCGCGCCGGAGTTGCGCACGGCGAAGCGCTCGCCGGCCATGCCAACCGCGTAGAGCGTGCCGCCGGTCGCGCCGTACAGGCAGGTGTTGCCGATGATCGCCGCCTCGCGCGTTTCGTAGCGCACACCCTTGGGCGGCTTGACGACGATGCGTCCGCCGGCCATGCCCTTGCCGACGTAGTCGTTGGCATCGCCTTCGAGCTCGAGGTTCAGCCCGCCGGCGTTCCAGACGCCGAAGGACTGACCCGCGGTGCCCTTGAGCCTGATCGTGATCGGCTTGTCGCTCATGCCGAGATTGCCGTGACGGCGCGCGATCTCGCCAGACAAGCGCGCACCGATCGAGCGGTGGCGGTTGCTCACCGTGTAATGGAAGATACCGCCGGTTTTGTGCTCGATCGCCGGCAGGCAGTCCTGCAGCATCGCCTCGGCGAGCTCGCCCTTGTCGAAGGGCTCGTTGTTGAACATGCAGTAGTGCGCGCTCGGCAGCACCATGCCCGCCGATTCGAGAATCGGCTTCAAGTCGAGGTTCTTGGCCTTCGCAGACTCGGCTTCGTCGATTTCGAGCAGATCGGTGCGGCCGATCAGCTCGGCGATCGAGCGCACGCCCAGCGCGGCGAGCCATTCGCGCGTCTCCTGGGCGACGAAGCGGAAATAGTTCATCACCATTTCCGGCAGGCCGATGAAGTGTTCGAGGCGCAGCACCTGGTTCTGCGTCGCGACGCCGGTCGCGCAGTTGTTGAGGTGACAGATGCGCAGGTACTTGCAGCCGAGCGCAACCATCGGCGCGGTGCCGAAGCCGAAGCTTTCTGCGCCGAGAATCGCCGCCTTGATCACGTCCAAACCGGTCTTGAGGCCGCCGTCGGTCTGCACCCGCACCTTGTCGCGCAGATTGTTCATGCGCAGCGTCTGGTGCGTCTCCGACAGGCCCAGCTCCCACGGCGTGCCGGCGTACTTCACCGACGTGAGCGGAGACGCACCCGTGCCGCCGTCGTAGCCGGAGATGGTGATCAAGTCGGCATAGGCCTTGGCCACACCGGCGGCGATCGTGCCGACGCCCGGTCCCGACACCAGTTTCACCGACACCAGGGCCTGCGGATTGACCTGCTTCAAGTCGAAGATGAGCTGCGCGAGATCCTCGATCGAGTAGATGTCGTGATGCGGTGGCGGCGAGATCAGCGAGATGCCCGGGCGCGAGTAGCGCAGCCGCGCGATCATGTCGTTGACCTTGTCGCCGGGTAACTGGCCACCCTCGCCGGGCTTGGCGCCCTGCGCGATCTTGATCTGCAGCACCTCGGCATTGACTAGGTAGTGCGGCGTGACGCCGAAGCGGCCCGACGCGACCTGCTTGATCTTCGACACCTTCTCGGTGCCGTAGCGCGCCGGATCCTCGCCGCCTTCGCCGGAATTGCTGCGGCCGCCGAGGCGGTTCATCGCGATCGCCAGCGCCTCGTGCGCCTCGGGCGAGAGCGCGCCCAGCGACATGCCGGCCGAGTCGAAGCGCTTGAGGATGGACTCCACCGGCTCGACCTCGTCGATCGGGATGGGCTCGACGGTCTTGAGCTTGAACAGGTCGCGGATCGTTGCGACCGGGCGCTCGTTGACGTGCTGTGCGAAAAGCTTGTAATCGGCGTAGTCGCCGGATTTGACCGCGCGTTGCAGGCTCGCGATCACGTCGGGGTTGTAGGCGTGGTACTCGCCGCCGTGCACGTACTTGTACAGCCCGCCCTGCTCGATCGGCTTGCGCGGGCTCCACGCGGTTTCGGCCAGCGCGTTCTGCTCCGCCTGCAGGTCGGCGAAGCGCGCGCCCTGGATGCGCGACACCGTGCCTTCGAAGCACAGGTTCACGACTTCGTCGTGCAGGCCGACGATCTCGAACAACTGCGCGCCGCGGTAGCTCGAGATGGTGCTGATGCCCATCTTCGAGATGATCTTGTACAGGCCCTTGTTGATGCCCTTGCGATACGACTGCGCGAGTTGCTCGGGCGCCTTCTTCTTGACCTGCCCCGAACGCACCATCTCATAGAGCGTCGCGTAGGCGAGATACGGATAGATCACGCTGGCGCCGTAGCCGATCAGGCAGGCGAAGTGGTGCGGATCGCGTGCGGTGGCGGTTTCGACGACGATGTTGCAATCGCAGCGCAAGCCCGCGCGCACGAGGCGGTTGTTGACGGCACCGACCGCGAGCAGCGCGTGAATCGGCAACTTGCCGCGTTCGATCGCGCGATCCGACAGCACGATGATGACCTTGCCCGACTGCACCGCCGCGACGGCCTCGTCGCAGACGTGCTCGATCGCCGTCTTGAGCCCGAGCGCCGGGTCGTAGTTCAGGTCGATGACGTGATGCGCATACGACGGATCGTCGTTGCCGATCGCCATCAGGCGTTTGAACTTGGCTTCCGAGAGCACCGGTGAGTCGATCAACAGGCGCGCGGCACGCTCCGGCGTCTCCTCGAACATGCCGCGCTCGACGCCGAGCTGACATTCGAGCGACATCACGATCTGCTCGCGCAGCGGATCGATCGGCGGATTGGTGACCTGCGCGAACATCTGCCGGAAGTAGTCGTAGACCGACCGCGTGCGTGCCGAGAGCACCGCGAACGGCGTGTCGTCGCCCATCGAGCCGACCGCCTCCTGCCCGGACTCGGACAGCGGGCGCAGCACCTGGTCGCGCTCCTCGAAGCTGAGCTGGAACATCTTGTGATAGGTCGCCACCATGTCCGGCGGCATCACGTCCAGCGCGTTCGGATCGTCCGACAGCGAGGCTTCCAGACGCTTCATCTTGGCCTTGAGCCACTGCTTGTACGGCTTGCGGCCGGCGAGCATCTTGTCGATGTCCTCGGGTCTGAGCAGCGCGCCGGTCTCGGTGTCCACGGCAAGGATCTCGCCCGGCCGCAAACGGCCTTTCTCGACCACGTCCTGCGGGCGGTAGTCGTGCACGCCGATCTCCGAGGCGAGCACGATGTGGCGATCCGCCGTGATCACGTAGCGCGCCGGACGCAGGCCGTTGCGGTCGAGCGCGCAGGCGGCGTAGCGGCCGTCGGTCAGCACCACGCCGGCTGGGCCGTCCCAGGGCTCCATGTTCACCGAGTTGTATTCGTAGAACGCGCGCACGTCGGGGTCCAGATCCTCGACGTTCTGCCAGGCTGGCGGAATCAGCGCGCGCATCGCCTGGAACACGTCCATGCCGCCGGCCAGCAAAACTTCCAGCATGTTGTCGAGCGACTGCGAGTCCGAGCCCGACATGCTCACCAGCGGCGCGATCTCCTCGATGTCAGGCAGGTCCGGACACTGGAACTTCTTCTGCCGCGCGAGCGCCCACTTGCGGTTGCCCGAGATGGTGTTGATCTCGCCGTTGTGGGCGAGATAGCGGAACGGATGGCACAAGGGCCAGCGCGGCAGCGTGTTGGTCGAAAAGCGCTGGTGGAACACGCACATCGACGATTCCAGCAGCGGATCGGCGAGCTCCGGGTAGAACACCGGCAGGAACTCCGGCATCACCAGGCCCTTGTAGACGATGACCCGGCACGACAGGTGGGTGACGTAGAAATCCTGATCCCCTTCGGCCTCCAGCAGTTTCTCGACGCGGCGGCGCGCCTTGAACAGCTTGAGTTCGAAAGCGAACTTGTGCAGGCCCGGCGGCGGCACGATGAACGCCTGTTCGATCTTGGGCAGCGTGCGCAGCGCTTCCTCGCCGAGCGCGGAGGCATCGGTCGGCACCTCGCGAAAGCCGAGCAGCTTCAGGCCGTGCAGTTCCAGGCTCTCCTTGAGCAGCGCCTTGGCGCGGCTGCGGCGCCGCGCGTCCTGGGAGAAGAAGATGTTGCCGGCGCAGTAGAGCTCGCCGAGCTCGAAGCCGAGCTTGGCGGCTTCGCGGCGCAAGAAGGCGTCCGGCTTCTTCATCAACAGGCCGCAGCCGTCGCCGGTCTTGCCGTCGGCGGCGACGGCACCGCGATGGGTCATGCGGTGCAGCGCGGTGACGGCGGTCTGCACGAGCTTGTGGCTGGCCTGGTCGTCCATGTGGGCGATCAGGCCGAAGCCGCAACTGTCCTTTTCAAAACTTTCCCGATACAGACCGATCGGGCGTTGGCAAGGCTCGCGGGGCGAGGTCGGGCTGGACATCGGCTGGCTCCTGGACGCAAGAACGACCCCGCGCCGGGACGGCGCAGGGCGCGCAAGTGTGCGCCGGCGCCCGCGGCGCTGCAAACATTTTCCTCGCGTTCGTGGCCCGGATCGGCAACCGCCAATTGATTCAGTGACTTGCGCGAGCATAAGATAGCCATGACGATGGCCATTTCGGATGCGCACGATGCGGACGGTCTCCATTGCCGACGCCAAGAATCGCCTGACCGAGCTGTTGCGCGAGGTCGAGTGCGGTGCGCCGCTCGCGATCAGCCGGCGCGGCCGGGTGGTCGCCGTGCTGCTCGCCGACGGCGAGTACCAGCGCCTGCGCACGGCCGCCGGGAGCGCCGATTTCAGCGCCTTTTTGGCGAGCTGGCGCGCGCGCGCCGGTGCCGGTTTCGAGGGGGTCAGCCCCGAAGAGCTGGCGCGCTGGTCGCAGCTGGAGTGAGGCGATGGCCCGACCGCGTTATCTGCTCGATCTTGCGGTGCTCGCCGAGCTCACGCGACCGGCCGGCAACCGCCTGGTGCTGACGCGCTTTCGCCAGCATCAGCACGATTGCGCGCTGGCGGCGATCACGGCGTATGCCCTGCTGCGCGGGGTGCAGTCACTGCCGGAAGGTGCGCGCCGCAGCCAGCTCGATGCCTTCGTCCAGGAACTGCTGCGCAGCGGTCCGCCGGTGCTGGCCTTCGACCTGGAGGCCGCGCGCTGGCTCGCACGCGAGACGGCACGCCGCCAGCGTCAGTACCGATCCTGGAGCGCGCTCGAGGGCCAGCAGGCGGCGACCGCGGCAGTGCACGAACTGCACCTGGTGACGCGCAATCCGGCCGCCTATGCCGGTGCCGAGGCGCTGGTGACGCAGGACTGGTTCCGGCCGTAGCCGTCAATCGCGCGACGGGATGCGCCAGATCCAGATCGCAACGGCGATGCCGACCGCCGCGAGTGCCCATTTCAGGCCGACCGGCTGCACGAAGAACACGATCGAACAGCCAAAGGTCAGGGCCATCAGGAGGATCGCCCAGCGCTTGGTGCGCCGCGGGATGCTGCGGTACTGCTCCCACTCGACGATCAGCGGGCCGAACACGCGATTGCGCAGCAGCATGGCGTGAAAGCGCTCGGAGCTGCGCGCGAAGCAGGCGGCGGACAAGAGGATGAACGGCGTGGTCGGCACCACCGGCAGCAACAATCCGATCGCGCCGAGGATCAGCGCCAACCAGCCGGCGCCGATCAGCAGCCAGCGCGCCAGCGGGCTGGGCGCTCGGCGCATCGGCGTCATGACCGGCGGATGTTCGCGCATCGGGACCGGCGGTCAGCGCAGGCGGCGCGGGTCGAACAGACGCTCGTACTCGTCGAGCGCGAAGCGATCGGTCATGCCGGCGATGTAATCCGCGACCGCGCGCGCCCGTCCGCTCTCGCCCTCGACGGCTTCGAGGCGGCGGGCCGATTCATGGAAATCCGGCGGCATCAGCCGCGGGTCGGCGAGAAAGGCCGCGAACAGCTCGCGCACGACGCGCTGCGCCTTGACCATGATGCGGTGGACTTGCGGATGGCGATAGAGGTGTTCGCGCAAAAAGCGCTTGAGCGCCTCGTTCTCTTCTTCGAGCGCCTCGCTGAAGCGAATCAGCGGCTGGTGCATGGCGCGCACGTCCTCGATCGAGCGCACGCCGGCCCGTTCCAGCGTCCGCCGCGAGGTTTCGGTCAGATCGACGACCAGCGTGTTGATGATGCGGCGCGTGGTCTCGTGCCGCTGCTGCTTGGCGCTGATCGTCCCGTAGCGTGCCAGCACCTCGTCGTGATGCCGGCGGAACAGCGGCACCTCGCGCAACTGCTCGATCGTCAGCAGCCGCGCGCGCAGGCCGTCGTCGATGTCGTGGTTGTTGTAGGCGATCTCATCGGCGCGATTGGCGAGCTGCGCTTCAAGGCTGGGCTGCGTGCGGTTGAGGAAGCGCTCGCCGACGTCGCCGAGCAGGCGCGCACGCGCCAGCGAACAGTGTTTGAGGATGCCCTCGCGCGTGTCGAACATCAGGTTCAGGCCGCGGAACTCCGCGTACTTGTCCTCCAGTTCGTCCACCACGCGCAAGGACTGCGCGTTGTGCTCGAAGCCGCCGTACGGCTTCATACAAGCGTTGAGTGCGTCCTGGCCGGCGTGCCCGAAAGGGGTATGGCCCAGGTCGTGGGCGAGCGACACCGCCTCGCACAGATCTTCGTTGAGACCCAAGGTACGCGCCATGGTCCGCGCGATCTGGGCCACCTCGATCGAGTGCGTCAGCCGCGTGCGGAACAGGTCCCCTTCGTGATTGACGAAGACCTGGGTCTTGTATTCGAGCCGGCGAAACGCCGCCGAGTGGATGATGCGATCGCGGTCGCGCTGATACTCGCTGCGGTGCCCGGGCGCCGGTTCGGGATGGCGCCGGCCGCGCGAGCGGCGTTCGTCGACGGCGTAAGCGGCGAGCGGCATCTAGCCGTGAGACGTGGGGCACGAGTGGTGAGCCGCGGAACAGAAATGCTCCAGCGTCTCGGCGAGGCGCGCCGGGTCGAAGTCCGCGGTGACCACGGCGCGACCGAGCGCGCGCAGCAGCACCAGACGCAGCCTGCCCGCCGCGACCTTCTTGTCGAGCGCCATGTTGCGCATGAAATCCTGCGGCGTCATGTCCGCCGGCGGCCGCGTCGGCAGGCCGCTGCGCTCGATCAGGGCGATGCAGCGACGCGCGTCGGCGGCGCCGATCCAGCCCAGGCGCGCCGACAGGTCGGCGGCCATGCACAGCCCGGCGCCCACCGCCTCGCCGTGCAGCCAGTCGCCGTAGCCGGCGTGCGTCTCGATCGCATGCGCGAAGGTATGGCCCAGATTGAGCAGCGCACGCTCGCTGCCACCTGTTAGCGATTCGCGCTCGTCGCGGCCGACGATCGCGGCCTTCATCGCGCAGCTGCGGCGGATCGCCTCGGCGGTGGCCGCCGGATCGAGCGCCAGCAGCTCGTTCAGATGAGCTTCGATCCAGTCGAGGAAGCCGGTGTCACCGAGCATGCCGTACTTGATCACCTCGGCGAGTCCGGCGATCAGCTCGCGGCGCGGCAGGGTCTTGAGCGTGTCGGTATCGGCCAGCACCAGGATCGGCTGATGGAAGGCGCCGATCATGTTCTTGCCGAGCGGATGATTGATGCCGGTCTTGCCGCCGACGCTGGAATCCACCTGCGACAGCAGCGTCGTCGGCACTTGCACGAAGTCGACGCCGCGCTGATAGATCGCCGCGCAGAATCCCACCAGATCGCCGATGACGCCGCCACCGAGCGCGATCAGGCAGCCGTCGCGTGCAAGCCGCGTCTGCAACAGCCAGTCGAGCAGCTTGCCGGCCTGCTCCCAGCTCTTCTGCGTCTCGCCCGGCGGCAGCACGCGAATCGAGGACGCATCGAGGTCGAGCTGCGCGCGCACCACGTCGAGGTGATGCCGGGCGACGTGCTCGTCGGTGACCAGTCGCAGCGCCCGCGCGCGTAGCGGCTGCCACAGTGCCGGCGCGGACAGCAGCCCGGCGCCGATATGGATCGGGTAACTGCGCTGGCCTAGATCGACCTGAAGGCTGGGCATGTTCGGACGCGGGAACGGAGGACGGGCAGTGTAGGCTTCACGGCGCGCGGTTTCGAGGGTCACGAGCTGCACGGGCTGCCGACGAAGCGCGCGATGTCCTTGGCCACGCACCGCGCCGCGCGCCCATCGGTATCCACGATCAGATCCGCGATCTGTCGATACAGCGGGTCGCGCACGCGCAACAGCCGCTCCAGCACCTCGCGCCGGTCGGCCGCCTGCTGGAGTAGCGGACGGGTCTGCGAGCGTTGCGTGCGCGCGAGCTGCTGCTCGACGCTGGCGTAGAGGTAGACCACGACGCCGCGCGTGGCAAGGCACTGGCGATTGTGCGGGTCGAGGATCGCGCCGCCGCCGGTCGCGAGCACGATGTTCGAATCGGCGGTGAGCTCGGCGATCGCCTGCGCCTCACGGCGCCGAAACCCGGCCTCGCCCTCCTTCTCGAAGATGTACGGGATGTCCACGCCGCAGCGCCGTTCGATCTCTTGATCGGAATCGACGAAGCGCATGTGCCGGGTCTCCGCGAGGCGCCGGCCGACCGTGGTCTTGCCAGCCCCCATCGGGCCGATGAGAAAGATGTTTGGAGCAGACCGCATCGCAGAACCGGCAGCAGAACCCGGGCCGCGCCAGTATAGGCGCGGCGCGCTTTGGCCGGCGTTTCGCGCTACTGCACGACCAGGCCTTCCTGCAGCACGCGCGGCGTGACGAAAATCAGGAGTTCACGCTTGTTGTCGGAGCGGCCACTGTTGCGGAACAGCGTGCCGAGCAGCGGGATGTCGCCGAGGAAGGGCACCTTCGACGCCGAGCGACGCGTCTCCTCCTGGAATACGCCGCCGAGCACGACGGTCTCGCCGCTGGTGATCAGCACCTGGGTGTCGAGCCGGCGCGTGTCGATCGCCGGGGCCGAACCGACGCCGGTATTCACGTCCTCGCCCTGCGAGTCATTGGTGACCGACAAGTCCATGATCACGCGGTTGTCCGGGGTGATCTGCGGCGTGACCGTCAGCGACAGCACGGCTTTCTTGAACTCCGTCTGCACGCCCTGGTTGCCGCTGGACGATTGATAGGGGATCTCGCGGCCTTGCTCGATGATCGCCTGCTTGCCGTTGGCGGTCACGACGCGCGGCGTCGAAATCACCTCGCCGCGACCCTCGGTCTGCAAGGCGGAGAGTTCGAGGTCGATCAGGAAGTCTCGACCCAGAATGGTCCAACCGATACCTGAACCGACTACCGGTAGATTCACGATGTAGTTGTCCTGCGCGCTCGGCAATCCACCGGCAGCGATGTTCCGGGACCCGGCGTTGCCGATCGGGTTGGGGGTGAGCTGGCCCGGGGCAGTAGCGCCGCCGGACTGGCTGATCGTGGTCGATCCGCTGCGGGCGATCGAACTGACGCCGAATCGCGCGCCGATATTGCGCGCGAAGTCGTCGTTCGCGATCACGATGCGCGATTCGATCAGCACCTGGCGCACCGGGATGTCCAACTGCGCGATGAGCGCGCGGATCTCGTCGAGCTTCTCGCGGGTTTCCAGCACCAAGAGGGTGTTGGTGCGCTCGTCCACGGTGACGCGGCCGCGCTCGCTGAGCAGGGAGGTTTCGCCGCTCGACAGCAGCGCGCGGATGTCGCTGGCCTTGGCGTAGTTGACCTGAATCAGCTCCGAGCGCAACGGCGCGAGTTCGGTCTTGGCCTTGGCCGCCTCGAGCTCCAATTGTTCGCGTCGGGAGAGTTCGTCGAGCGGTGCGACCAGCATGACGTTGCCCTGCTGGCGCATGCCCAGGCCCTTGGTGCGCAGGATGATGTCCAGCGCCTGGTCCCAGGGCACGTTTTCGAGCCGCATCGCCATCTGGCCCTGCACCGAGTCGCTGATGACCATGTTGGTGCCGGCGACGTCGGCGATGATTTGCAGCAGGGATCGGACTTCGACGTTCTGGAACGACAGGCTGATGCGCTCGCCGGTGAACTGCGGCTTGGTGCGCTGCAGCTCCTCGGTCTGTGCGGCGGACAGCGGCTGCAACTCCAGCGTGAAGACGTTGCCGGACTGATAGGCGGCCTGCTCGTAGTCCTGCCCGCTGACCGGCGTCAGCGCGACCAGGCTGTCGCGGCCGTCGGCGATGATGTCGATATAGCGCACCGGGGTTGCGAAATCGAGCACGTCCAGGCGCTTTTGGCCATCGTCCGCGAGCTGGGTATTGCGCAGGCGCGCGACGATCTTGCCGCCCTCGCGCTTGACGTCGACCACGGTGCCTGGATCGGACAGGCGCACCAGGACGCGCCCCTCGCCCTTCTCGCCGCGCCGAAAGTCCACGCCCTCGACCTTCGCGCCGCGACCGCCGATCACGGCCGGGCTCTGGGCGATGCGTGCCGAAGCGGGGTTGTCCAGGCGCACGAGGATGCGGTTGCCGTCGACATCCACGGAGTAGGGCGCGCTGCTGCCGAGCTCGACGACGACGCGCGTGCGGCCGCGTGACTCGGCACTGGCCACGGCGCGTACGTTGCCAAGGTTGATGCGCTGGTAACGCTGGGCGAGCGCCGAGCGCACGCCCGGCAGATCCAGCGACAGCCGCGCAGGCTGGTCGACGGTGAACACCGAGGGTTGCGGCGCCGGGCCGGACAGCGCCAGCGTCATCAGCACCCGGCCCTTGTCGATCTCGGCGAATTGGACGTCCTCCAGGGCCAAGTCTTGCGCGACGACCGCGGCGGGCATCGCCAGCAGCAGCGAGAGCAGCAAGCGCCGAATCGTGGCGGAGATCGTCGTCATGTCATCACTCCCTGGATCCCTCTCGCGTATCCCTTACTCGCTCAGCGCCACGACGGCGGTGCGCTGCGTCCAGCCACCGAAGCCGTCCTCGATCAGCTCCAGCAGTGTGACCTCGGTCGGCGTGATCGAAACGATCTGGCCGTAGTTCTGCCCCATGTAGTTTTTCACGGTCACGCGGTGGATGACCTCGTCTGGCGCCTTGATCAGCGCGAACACGCCCTTGGGGGTACTGATCGTGCCCATCATGCGCAGCGCATCCAGCGGGAACTCCTCGAGCGGCTCGCGGTTGCGGTTCATGTCGGGCCGCGGACCGGAGACGGCCTGCCGACTGGTTTCGACCACCGCGACGAAGGGATCGCGGCGCCCATCCGGGACGTAGGCGAACGACTCGAACTGCTTGGGCTGCGGAATCGGCGGGATGTTCGTCGACGTGCGCGCCTTGATGGCGGCGACCTCGCGCCGAAGGTCGGACATGTCGTCGCTGCAGGCGCCGAGCGCGAGAGTGGTTGTGAGCAGCGTCGGCACGATGCGCTTCATCGACGCCCCCGTGGCTGAGTCTGGGGATTTGCGGCCGCGATCTCCGCTTCGTCCAGATAGCGGTAGGTCTGCGCCGTTGCCGTCATGCGCAGCAGTGTCGGACCGCCACTGCCCGGCCCACTGGACGACGCCCCGCGGATCTCGACGTCCTCGATCGTGACGATGCGCGGCAGGGCCGCGACTTCGCTCACGAAGATGCCCATCTCGTGGTAGTCGCCGACGACGACGATTTTATTGGGGATCGCCGCGTAGAAGTCCTTGGGGATCTCGCCGATCGGCTGGAACAGTTCTTCTTCCAGGCTCGCTTCCACGCGCTTTTGCGAGATGTCGTTGAGCAGGTTGGCGACTTCGGCTCGACTGGGGAGCTGCTTGAGCATGGCGCCGAACTGCCGCTCCATTTCCTTGAGCTGCTCGCGATAAGCGTCGATCGCGGCGACCTTCTTCTGCTTGTCGTCGAGCTCTTGGAGCAAGGTACGTTCCTGCGCGCGCGCCGCCTGCACCGATTCGTGCACGGGTTTGATCAACAGCCAACCGCCGAGGATCAGCACGAGCACCCCGGTCGCGATCACGGCCGCGACGCGGACCCACTTCGGCCAGGCGCCCGGGTTCTGAGCGTCCAGCGTCTGCAGCGTCTGCAGGATCTCCTGCGCGTTCATCCGAGCGACTCCTCGTCGGTGGCGGCTTCGTCGCTGGCCTTGCCGTCGGTCGCTTCCGGCTGCGTCAGGCGCTTCACCTGCAGCGTGAACTCTGCCTGCCGGCGGCGGTCCTTCTCGTTGGTCTTGATCACCACCAGCCGCGGATCGGTGAACCACGGCGAGGCATCGAGATTCTTCATGTAGGTGGAGATGCGCCCGTTCGATTCGGCGATGCCATCGAGCGTGACGTCGGCGCCCTGCTGCTTGAGGCTGGTCAGGCTGACGCCGTCCGGCAGCGTGTTGACGATCTCGTCGAAGAAATGCACCGATGCGGTGCGGCTGGCTTCGAGTTCCTCGATGACCCGCATGCGCGCGATCAGATTCGCGCGCACGCGCTCGAGCTCGCGGATCTCGGTGAGCTGCTTGTCCATTTCCGCGATCTCGGCGCGCAGATAGCTGTTGCGCGCCTCCTGCTGGCCGAGCTGTCCGTTGACGAGCATCCAGCCGGCGGCGACCAGACCGCCGGCGACCGCCACACCCAGCCCCAGGCTGGCGAAGAAGTCCTGCCTGCGCTTCTCGCGACGCGCCTTGCGCCAATCGAGCAGGTTGATATGCGTGGTCATCGCACGCTCCGGATGGCTGCCCGGCCGACAGTGCCCGCGGTCATGCCTTCTCCTCGTCGAAAGCGCGGTAGGCGAGGCCCGCGGCGATCAGCAGCGAGGCCTCTTCCTGCGCGAGGTTCGCCGGTTTCGCGCGCGAGGCCACGCTCATCTGCGCGAACGGCCGTGCCACGCTCGTTGGAATCTGCAGCCGTTCCTGGATGCTGGCGTCGACGCCGGGGATGTGTGCGCAGCCCCCGGCGAGCAGGATCTGATCAATGCTGCTGTACTGCGTGACGGCGGAGAAAAAGAACTGCAGCGAGCGGTCGATCTGCTGCGCCATGTCCGAGACGAAATGCGCGAGCACCTCGGTTTCGTAACCTTCCGGCAGCTTGCCGCTGCGCCTGGCCTTGAGCACCTCGTCCTGGGCCATGCCGTAGGTGCGCATGGTGTCCTCAAGGAGCTGGCGTCCGCCGAAGGACTGGTCACGTGTATAGATGGTTCTCAGGTCGTGCAGGATCAGCACCGAGGTGGTCGTCGCGCCCATGTCGACGACGGCGATGGTGCGGCCGCGTCCACCGTCGGGCATCTGGTGTTCGAGGAACTGGCAGGCGTTCTCCAGCGCAAAGGCCTCGACGTCGACCACGCGCGCCTTGAGCCCGGCGATGTCCACCGCGGCCAACAGGCGCTCGACCTGCTCCTTGCGGCAGGCGGCGAGCAACACATCGACGGATTCGGTGTTCTTGGCGCTCGGGCCGAGGATCTCGAAGTCCAGACTGACCTCGTCGATCGGGTAAGGGATGTACTGGTCCGCCTCGGCCTTGATCTGCTCCTCCATGTCGTCGCCGGAGAGCATCGCCGGCATTTCGACGACCTTGGTGATCACCGAAGCGCCGGCCACCGCCACCGCGGCCTCACGCATGCGCGTGCCGGCGCGGCTGACCGCACGTGCGATCGTCTCCCCGACCGGCTTGGGGTCGGTGATCTGCTTGTCGGCGACCGCACCCGGGGGCAGGGGCTCGATCGCGTACGCCTCCACGTGGTAGCGCGTCCCCTTGCGCGAGAGCTCGAGCAGCTTCACGGCGCTGGAACTGATGTCCAGACCGATCAAGCCCTTGCTTCCCTTGCCGAACAGCGTTTGCAGGCTGGCCATGACGCCCCGTGCCGCTTCGTTGACATTCCCCCACGGGAAGGAAACACTCTTCCCGCATCGCACCGTACTATAGCGCAATACTGCTACTGCGCAACTATAAGTTTCAACGGCAACTGCCTGATCGAGCTGCAAACATTTCCCGAGCTTTTCCCTTCGTCAAGTTTCTGCGATGACCCCATACAAGCCGGCTTCGCGCGTGCTGCTGTGGCTGCTCGCGATCGTCCTGCTGCTGGCCGCGCTGGGCGCGGCGAGCTTGTACGCCGCCGCCGTCCATTACGGCCGCGACCTGCCCTCCGTCGCCAGCCTGCGCGAACTGCAGTTGTCCGTGCCGATGCGCATCTACAGCCGGGACGGAAAGCTGATCGGCGAGTTCGGTAGCGAGCGCCGCGCGCTGCTGCGCTATGAGGAACTGCCGCCGCGCCTGGTCCAGGCCTTCCTCGCCGCCGAGGACGACCGCTTCTTCGAACACCCGGGCGTGGACTGGCAGGGCCTGCTGCGCGCCGGCCTGAAGTTCGCCGCCACCGGCGAGAAAACCCAGGGCGGCAGCACGATCACGATGCAGCTCGCGCGCAACGTGTTTCTCAGCAGCGAGCGTACCTTCACGCGCAAGTTCAAGGAGATCCTGCTGGCGCTGCGCATCGAGCGCGAACTCAGCAAGGAGCAGATCATCGAGCTGTACCTCAACAAGATCTTTCTCGGCGAGCGCGCCTACGGCGTCGGCGCCGCGGCGCTGGTCTACTTCGGACAGACTGTCGACGGACTCACGCTGGGCCAGGCGGCGACGATCGCCGGCCTGCCCAAGGCGCCTTCGCGCGACAACCCGGTCGTCAATCCGCAGCGGGCCGCCGAACGCCGCGACTACGTGCTGCGGCGCATGCATGCCCAGGGCTATATCTCGACCGCCGAGCTGCAGGCGGCGCTGGCCGAACCGCTGTTGGTGCGGCCCTACCGGCCACCGGTCGAGGTCGAGGCCGACTACGTCGCCGAGATGGTGCGCGCCGAACTGGTCGGCCGCTACGGCGAGGCGGCCTACAGCCTCGGCCTTACCGTCACCACGACGGTGGATGCGGCCAAACAGGCTGCCGCCAACGCCGCGCTACGTGCGGCCTTGCTCGCCTATGACCGACGCCACGGCTGGCGTGGCCCGGAGGCGCGCCTGCCCGCCGAGCTGCTCGCGCAGCCGGATTCCCCCGAGTTCGCAGCCGAGTTCGGCCGCCTGCTTCCGGTCGGCGGTCTGCAGCCGGCGGTGGTCAGCGCTTTTGCCGGGGGGCGGTTGGACCTGCTGACGGCGAGCGGGCCGCTGACGCTGCAGGGCGAGGCCCTGGCCTGGGCCGGACTCGGCGACAAGAACCGCCTGATGCCCGGCGACATCGTGCGCGTCGATCGATCCACCGCCACGCCGCAACTGGCGCAGTTGCCGCAAGTGCAGGGCGCGCTGGTCGCGCTTGATCCCGACGACGGCGCGATCGAGGCGCTGGTCGGCGGTTTCGACTTTCACGCCGGCAAGTTCAACCGTGCGACCCAGGCGCGGCGTCAGGCGGGGTCGGGCTTCAAGCCCTTCTTGTACGCCGCGGCGATGGCGCACGGCTATACGCCGGCGTCGGTGCTGCTCGACGCACCCGTGGTGTTCGACGATCCGCATCTGGAGGCGACCTGGCGGCCGGAAAACTACGGCGGCGACATCAAAGGCCCGATGCGCCTGCGCGAGGCGCTGGTGCAGTCGCGCAATCTGGTGTCGATCCGCCTGCTGATGGGCTTGGGCATCGACACCGCACTCGACTACATCCCGCGCTTCGGCCTGCCGGCCGAGCGCCTGCCGCGCGACCTGACGATGGCGCTGGGCAGCGCGGTCTTCACGCCGCTGGAAATGGCGCGCGCCTACGCGACGCTCGCCAACGGCGGCTTCGTCGTCGACCCCTATGTCATCCTCGAAGTGCGCGACGGCCGCGGCGAGGTGATCGAGCGCGCCCGGCCCAAGCGCGCCTGTCCCGAATGCGTCGCGCCGGCGGTGCCCGCGCCCGATGCGGCTGCCGACCTGCTGTCCGCGACGCCCGCACCGACGCCGGCGCCAACTCCGCTCGTCGACGATGCCGATCGGGAGTGGTTGCCGGCCGAGCAGACCGTCGACCCGGCCGTCGCCTGGCTGATCGGCGACATCCTGCACGACGTCACCGTACGCGGCACCGCCGCCAAGGTCGCCGAGCTCAAGCGCAACGACCTCGCCGGCAAGACCGGAACCTCCAATGACGAGACCGACGCCTGGTTCAATGGCTACCAGCGCCATCAGGTGGCCGTGGTCTGGGTCGGGTTCGACCGGCCGACGCCGCTGGGGCGCGGCGAGGTCGGCGGCCGTGCCGCGCTGCCAGCGTGGATGGATTACATGCGCGTCGCGCTCGATGGGGTGGCGCAGGAACGTGCGCCGCGTCCGTCCGGGCTGGTCAACGTGCGCATCGATCCGGATACTGGGTTTCTCGCCGCCGCCGGTGATCCGGATGCGATCTTCGAGACCGTGCCGCTGGCGAGCGTGCCGCCGGCGATGGAGAGCCCGCAGCAGCGGCAGGACGAGGGCAGCGGTCTGCAGGACTTGTTCTGACGATCCGTGAGACGTGAGACGTGAGGCGTGAGGCGTGAGGCGT
Source organism: Sinimarinibacterium thermocellulolyticum (assembly GCF_040327995.1). Lineage (NCBI taxonomy): Bacteria > Pseudomonadati > Pseudomonadota > Gammaproteobacteria > Nevskiales > Nevskiaceae > Sinimarinibacterium > Sinimarinibacterium thermocellulolyticum. The sequence goes on from NZ_JBEPIJ010000015.1 coordinate 77,012, forward strand.
GAGACGGATTGAGCGAGCCTTGGGGTAGAGCGCGGCGATGGTCCACCAACGGTCGGGCATCATCGAGGAAGCGGCGCGTATCGTCTGCGTCGAGCTGCTCATCGACTACCGCCAGGCCAAGCGCAAGGCCGCGCAGCGGCTGGGCCTGCCGCCGAACGCGCCGCTGCCGGACAACGCGGCGATCCACGCCGCCGTGCTCGACTATCAACGCCTGTTCGGCGGCGACGACTACCTGCGGCAGTTGCGCGCGCTGCGCCGTGCCGCACTCGCGGCGATGCGGCTGTTGGCGGCGTTCTCGCCGCGCCTGGTCGGCGCGGTGGTCAGCGGCGCGGTGACCGCCGCGCACCGTGTGCAACTGCACGTGTTCAGCGATGCGGCCGAAGCCGTCGATGTGGCTTTGCTCGACCGCGGTATCGACTTCGAACCGGGCGAACGTACTTTCCGTTTGGGCGATGGCCGTGAGCAAACTATCCCGCTGCTGCGCTTCGAGATCGATGGCTGCGGCATCGACGTCGCGGTGTTCGCCGAGGACGAGCGCCGGCATGTGCCGATCAATCCGCTCGACGGCAAGCCGTTCCGCCGCCTCGATTACGCCCAAGCCGAGCGGCTCGCGGCGCAATAAGAACGCCCGGCAAGGCCGGGCGTTCGCGGCGGCCTCTTCGCAGGGTTTCAGCGCTCGTCGAGCGCCGGCACGTTGCGCTCGGCGGCGCCGGTATAGACCTGGCGCGGGCGCGCGATGCGCATCGTCGGATCGGCAATCATCTCGATCCAGTGCGCGGCCCAGCCCACGGTGCGCGCGATCGCGAACATCGGCGTGAACATGTTCACCGGAATGCCGAGCGCCTTGTAGATGATGCCGGAGTAAAAGTCGACGTTCGGATAGAGCTTGCGCTCCTTGAAGTAGTCGTCGGACAGCGCGATCTCTTCGAGCTTCATCGCCAGCTCGAGCTTGGGATCGTGGATGTCCAGCGCCTTGAGCACCTTGTGGCACTGTTCGCGGATGATCGTCGCGCGCGGGTCGAAGTTCTTGTACACACGGTGGCCGAAGCCCATCAGGCGTACGCCGGAGTTCTTGTCCTTGACCTTGCTGATGAAGTCCGGGACGTTCTTCACGTCGCCGATCTCGTCGAGCATCTTGAGCACGGCCTCGTTGGCGCCGCCGTGCGCCGGACCCCACAGCGCGGCGATGCCGGCGGCGATCGCGGCATACGGATTGGTGCCGGTGGAACCGGCCATGCGCACCGTGGAGGTCGAGGCGTTCTGTTCGTGGTCGGCGTGCAGGATGAACAGCACGTCAAGCGCGCGCGCGGCGATCGGATTCACCTCGTAGGGTTCGGCCGGCACCGCGAACATCATGTACAGCAGGTTCGAGCAGTAGTCGAGATGATTCTGCGGATACATGAACGGCTGGCCCGCGAAGCGCTTGTAAGCGGCCGCGGCGATCGTCGGAATCTTCGCGATCATGCGGTGCGCGAAGATCTTGCGGTGCTCGGGATCCTTGTTGTTGGTCGTGTCGTGGTAGAACGCCGACAGCGAGCCGACCACGCCGGTGAGCATCGCCATCGGATGCGCGTCATAGCGAAAGCCGCCGAAGAAGCTCTTGAGCGACTCGTTGATCATCGTGTGACGACGGATCGTCTGGTCGAAGGCCTGCAACTGCGCCTTGTTCGGCAGCTCGCCGTTGAGGATCAGGTAGGCAACCTCGATGAAGCTGCACTTCTCGGCGAGCTGGGCGACCGGATAGCCGCGATACAGCAGCACGCCGGCGTCGCCGTCGATGTAGGTGATCGCACTCTTGGTCGAACAGGTCGACGAAAAACCAGGGTCGTAGGTGAACACGTCCATCTGGCCGTAGACCTTGCCGACATCCAAGCCGATCGGGCCGAGCGTGCCGCTGACGGCCGGCAGATCGATTTTCTCGCCGGTGGTGTTGTTGACCAGGCTGAAGCTGGGCGTGCTCATCTCATGACCCCTTGATGACGAAGTGACTGCGTGACGATCAGCGCACCGGACAGCGCACTGGCCAATCCGGCGCGCAAGAACCGGTGCGACGGCGCGTTCGGGCTCGGCGGCAAAGGACTGGCGGGTTCGGGCGGCAAGGATAGCGATTTTTTGACGCCCACTGCCAGCCAAGGGGCGCGATCCTCATGCCGTTGCGGCGCGAAGCGAAACGACCGCTCAAACAAAAAGCCGCGCGAACGCGGCTTGTTGCACGAAACGGAGCGCCGCTCTTACGCGGCCCTGCCGTAGCGCTTCTTGAACCGGTCGACGCGGCCGCCGGTGTCCACGACCTTCTGCTTGCCGGTGTAAAACGGGTGGCAGGCGGCACAGACTTCGATCTGCAAAGTGGCCTTGCCGCAGGTGGAGCGTGTCTTGAACGAGTTGCCGCAGCTGCAGACCACGGTCGTTTCCGTGTAGCTCGGGTGAATGCCTTCTTTCATCGGGACACCATCTAGCAGCTTGCTGAAAAACCGCGCGAAAGATCGCTGCCTACGGCCCGCGAATCGAAATTTGCGTGACGAAAAGAGAGGGGATGCCCCGTTGCGACGCGTATGCGCAGTTTGAGCGCTTGTTTTTTG